>JAFDIG010000137.1 GCA_019308145.1 Deltaproteobacteria bacterium
TCAGCTGATCTCTATGGTTCTGATATTGCACTTTTAAATCTTGTAAAAAATCTTGATAAAAAAAGGTTTTCACCTATAGTTTGTCTTCCACATTCAGGCATTTTAGAGCAAGAGCTAAAAAAAGCTAATATAAATGTTGTTGTTGTCCCTATGCCGGTTCTTGGTAGAATGTTTTTGAATCCTAAAGGAATATATAAAATATTAAAAAAAATCCCTTTATCTCTTAAGATTATCAGAAACATCATCAAAGATAAAAAAATAGATATTATTCACTCAAACACCCTTTCCATATTTATTGGAGCAATAGGAGCAAAACTTTTTAGGGTTAAACATATCTGGCATGTTCATGAGATAATTACTCATCCTAAATGGTTAAGTTTTATTTTCCCATGGATAGTATGGATGGGTGCTGATAAAGTAGTGGCAAATTCAAACCAAACCGCAAGCTATCTCAAAAGTAAGTGTCCATTTATTAAAAAAAAACTTTTTATAATCTTAAATGGAATAGATAATAGAAAATTCAAGCTTGACTTTGAACAAAATTTTTTAAGGAAAAGATATAATCTCCCTTTTAATGATATCATTATAACTTTAATAGGAAGAATTAACAGATTAAAAGGACAGATTTTACTACTGGATACTATTCCTCAAATTTTAAGGGAAAATCCTTTTACTTTTTTCCTTATGGTTGGAGAACCTTAAGAAGAGTTGAAAATAAAATCAATACCTTATCCGATATAAAAGATAAAATTAGGCTTATTCCTTTTGTAAAAGATATCGAGGAGATATATCATTTAAGCGATATCATTGTTGTTCCTTCAACCGAGCCAGAGTCATTTGGTTTAACTGCAGTTGAAGCTATGGCAGCTAAAAAGCCCGTTGTTGCATCAGCCCATGGAGGGCTTTTAGATATTGTGATTGATGGAGAAACCGGCATCCTTGTTCCTCCAAATGATCAAATTGCATTGGCAAATGCCATAGTAAAGCTTATTGAAGACCCTTTGTTGAGAAAATCTATGGGAGAAGCAGGAAGAAAAAGGCAAAGAGAGCTTTTTTCAATAGAAAGATATGTAAAGGAGTTTGAGGAAGTTTATTCCATTTTAGAAGTGAGCCAGGATTAAGATCAAAAGGTTTAGATTAATAAGAAGTTAATACAAGTATAAAGTGAAAAGTGAATTAATTGTTTATTAATGAGATGATAGGAGATAGTTAGATTAAGAAATATCTTTTTAAGATAAAAGTTATTAGAAAAGAGATATTAATTTTATATTTCATGTTGAAGAATTTTATTGAATATTAAATTAGCAATCAATTTTGTTAAAATTATTATAATAAATTAATATAAAGTTAGGTTATAATTATAATGAAAAAAAAGAAACTTTTTGGAAAAAATCAGTTAATGATGATTTAGAGTTTGCTAGAGTATATATATTTAATTATCTTAAAAACAATAAAGTAGCAAATGTTTTAGAATTTGGATGTGGTGATAAGTCTAGAATTAATAAAATTCATTTTCAAGATCAAAATATAAGATTTTATGGAACTGATATTACTTTAGAATCTATAAAAAAATAGCTATATTGATATTAAAATTGTATCTGATATTTCTGAATCATGTATTAAAGAAGAGGTATTTGATATTGTATTTTCTGTATGGGTTTTAGAGCATATCCCAAATATTAAAAAGACGATATATAATTTATATAAAATGTTAAAAAAGCAGGGTATTTTAGTAAATGTTATTCCAAATCCTAATTCATTGATAGGTTTTATTTCAAGGTATACTCCTTTTATAATACATAGACTTTATCGAAAAATCTTTTTTGATCTTGATGCCCATAAAACTTATTACTCATATAACAACATAGACAATTTAAAATATTTATTAGAGAAACAGAGAAACAAGGTTTTAGTTCTATATCTGTAGTTTATTTTTCAAAAGAACATCTATATTTTAAAAGTTTTATATTAAAAAAGATATTCAAAATTTATTCCAAAATTTTAGAAAAAAGATTCAAAAATTTTATGTCTTTAGCAGTTGTGATTGCAAAAAAATAGATAAAAATATAAAAGGTATTAATGATATTTTAGGGAAGCATTTTTTATATGTAAACCTGACATTCCTTATATAAATCTCATTTATGAATTGGGTTTAGAAAAAAATTTAAAATCTTCTTTTACAAAGATGCGATATTTTATTCATAACAGATTATACCCCTGGGGTAGCCCTGTTGAGCTTTTAAGATTTCCTTTATTAAATATAATAGATAAATTCCGTTATGCTCTACATATAATCTACTCAAAAAATCTTAAAGAATGGAAAAGATTAGATAAAATAACTGCTCATGAATGGTTGATAAAATGGTTAGGCGAGAAAGGTTATAAAATTTTATGGGAACAGGCAATAGATTTAAAATTTGGTGATTATAGCAAGGATATTTCTGCTGCATGGCTTTGGTCAAGGATAAGGAGGGTTGGAAACTCAAGGAAAAACCTTTTTAGAGAGGAGCTGTATTACTTAAATGGTGGCACCCATCTTTTAATAGAGACTTTAAGAGATAAAATAATAAAATCTGGAGGTAATATTTATTTAAATAACCCTGTAAAAAAGCTCCGCAATGCAAAAAAATTAGAAATTTGGGATGGTTTCAATAATAAATACCAGTTCGATTTTGTTATTTCTACCATCCCTATGGCAGCATTATCTAAGATTATTTATGATTTTTCTGAAGATTATAAAAAAAAGATTTCAGGTATTAAATATTTGGGAGTTGTATGTGCTATCATCGAACTTGCTGAGCCATTTTCTGAATATTTCTGGCTTAATATATCAAATAAGGATATCCCTTTAGCTGGTATTATTGAATATACAAATTTAAATCCTATTGACATAAAAGATAGAAAAAATATTATATATATTCCATTATATGTAGAAAATAGCTCAGCTCTATTTAGAAAAGATAAAGATTTAGTTTTTGAATATATAGTGAAATATTTGTCAAAAATAAAACCTGATTTTAATATAAAATATGTCAAAAATTATGATGTTTTTAAAACAAAATTGGCTCAACCTGTTTGTGAACGAAATTTTTTAAAAAAAATACCAGATATGAATAAAGTAGTTGATGGATTTATAGCTGCTGATACATCCTTTTATTACCCTGAAGATAGATCTGTTTCAGAAAGTATTAATTTAGGTAAAAAATTGGCAAAATTAGTAAAATAATAGGAAAAGCGTTTTATATGATAAAAGAGATAATAAAAACAGCGCGCCCACATCAATGGATAAAAAATCTCCTTGTATTTATTGCTCTCTTTTTTTCTAAAAACCTTTTTCATCCCACCTTTATTTTAAAGACTCTTTTTGCCTTTTTTCTTTTCTGTTTTATCTCAACCTCAGTATATTTTTTGAACGATATCTTTGATATTAAAAAAGATAGATTGCACCCTCAAAAAAGGTTTAGGCCTATTGCACAGGGAGACCTTTCTCCTATTATAGCAATGATTTTTGCTATTTTTCTTGCATTTATTACTCTATGTTTATCCTACTTACTCGGATTAGATTTTTTATTATTGCTCTTAATATATCTTGTTATTCAGATAGGCTATAACATTTTTTTTAAGAATATGATAATATTAGATATCTTTGCAGTAGCTTCTGGGTTTTTTATCCGTATTTTAGCTGGTGTTTTTGCAATTGATGTTCCCCTTTCATCATGGCTTGTTATCTCTGCTATAATGCTTTCTCTTTTTATATCTATTGGCAAACGAAGATATGAAATAATTTTGCTAAAACAAGAAGCGATAAACCATCGGCCTATCCTTAAAGAATATAGTCTATCGTTGTTAGATCAGATGATATCAATTACCACTCCAACTATTATCATAACCTATATGCTCTACACAGTTGCACCAGAAACAATTAAAAAGTTTGGCACGAAAAATCTTATATTTACCATTCCTTTTCTACTCTATGGTCTCTTTCGCTATCTATACCTTATTTATACTAAAGAAAAAGGTGGTAGCCCTGAGACGATTCTCATTACTGACAAGCCATTATTAATTGATATTTTGTTTTATATCATTATAGTGGGACTCATCTTGTATTAATAGAATATACATCCTTTGCAAAAACTTGGGTATAATCTTTTTATTTTTTATCATTAATTTTGTAACTGTTTCAATCTTATAAAGGTAAAATTTTGATATTTAATATAATGGTTTATAAAAATACCATCCTAAAGATTTTTTTCTAAATTTCTTAGGGATTTAATCTATCAATTCCTCTTGACAACTTTTGATCATTAGGTTATGTTGAGGGCGATTTTTTATGAAAGAGAGTGATATTAATAGTAAAATCTTAATTTTGGTTACTGTTCCTTCACGTCAAGTGGCAGAGCAGATAGCAAAGCTTCTTCTTGATGAGAAGTTAGTTGCGTGTGTAAATATAGTTCCTAATATAGTCTCTTTTTATTGGTGGGAAGGAAAGACTAATAAAGATGATGAGTTTTTGTTGCTAATAAAAAGTAAAAAAACCCTTTTTGATGATGTTTCAAAAAAGATTAAAGAGGTTCATCCTTATGATATACCAGAAGTTATAGGGATAGAGATTAAATTAGGATTAAAAGAATATCTTGATTGGATAAATAATGAGATAAAATAAGGGGGTGGTTACAACTGGGTAGTGTTATAAAAAAGAGAAAAAAGAAGATGAGCAAACATAAGCATAGAAAATTATTGAAAAGGACCCGACATCAAAGGAGGAAAAGGAGATAAAAGGCTTTTATAATAGAAGAGAATTTTTTATTCATGGCTTTTTGTTTCTTTTTACTTTCCTTTCTACTTTTTTAGTTGGAGGAGCTCTATATTCATTATCTTTAATATCAATACTTTTGGCCCATGAGATGGGTCATTTCTTTATGAGTCGCTTTTATTATGTGAGAGTCTCTTTCCCGTTTTTTATCCCTTTTCCAGTTCCTCCATTTGGTACTTTAGGGGCTGTTATAAAGATGAAAAGCCCTATACCTAACAGAAGAGCCTTATTTGATATAGGATTGGCAGGTCCTTTGGCAGGATTGATTATTGCCATCCCTTTGATAGCAATAGGGTTTAAACTTTCTACTATAATACCTTATTCTCAAGGAAAAGCTACAGCACTTGTTTTAAGTGATCCACCTTTATTCAAATTTATTCAGTGGATTGTGATTGGTAGGGTAAAGGAAGGATTTGATGTTCAGCTTCACCCTATTGCATATGCTGGCTGGGTGGGGCTTTTTGTTACTGCTTTAAATCTTTTACCAATAGGCCAGTTAGATGGGGGTCATATAATATATGCTATTTTTGGCGAAAAAAGTAAGAAGGTCTATCTTCTTTTTTTACTGTTTCTTATTATTATTGCAATTTTTTACAACATTGGTTGGTTTTTATTAATTGTTTTTATGATCTTAGTTGGGCTAAAACATCCATATCCAATTGATGATATAACCCCATTGGATTTTCCTCGCAAAGTTATGGGCACTGTTGCTTTTTTGGTTTTTGTTTTATCTTTTTCTCCTATTCCATTTCCTAATTTATCAATGGGCTTAATTGATCTTTTAAAAATTATAGTTGGTGGTAGATGATATTATGATACTCATTGATTCTCACTCACATTTAGAACTTTCAGATTTTGATGATGATCGTAATGATGTTATAAAGCGTGCTCATCAACAAGATGTGAAAGGGATTATCACAGTTGGAACAGAGATTGATGATATAAAAAAGGCTGTTTTAATTGCTAATAGTTTTCCTAATGTATTTGCAATTATTGGTATTCACCCACACAACGCAAAGGATATAGATGATAAAACTTATGATATAATCAAAAAATTATCTAAAGATAAAAAGGTTGTGGCAATAGGTGAAATAGGGCTTGATTTTTTTAGGAATCTTTCTCCACCAGATATTCAAAGAAAATCTTTTCGAGAGCAAATAGGGCTTGCAAGGGAATTAAATTTACCAATAGTAATCCATGATAGAGATGCACATGCTGAAACATTAAGAATTCTTGAAGAAGAAAATGCATCTGAGATTGGTGGAGTATTTCATTGTTTTTCTGGTGACTGGGAGATGGCAAAAAAGGCAATGGATATGGGTTTTTTTATCTCGTTTGCGGGGAACATTACATATAAAAAGGCAACTAATTTAAGAGATGTTGCAAGAAAAATCCCAAAGGAAAGGATTCTTGTAGAGACTGATGCCCCTTTTTTAACTCCTGTGCCTAAAAAAGGAAGAAATGAACCAGATATAGCAGAAATTACTACTGAAAATCTCTTTAATATTTTTAATTTAAAAATATAGATGATTTTTTAATATAATTTGGCTTTGATTCTTGAGGATAAGACAGATGAACGGCTTATCTAAAAGAGTAATTTAAACTTTTTATCTTTAGGGCTCCTTTCTCACGAATAATTTCCCATTTTATCATTCCTTTTAATATATTTTTTACCTCTTTATGTTTGTCATAAAAAGTTATCATAAAGTTGCCTGTTACAACTGTCTTTTTTGGTTTGATATCAATATTAATATCTTTTAAGATATACTCTGTATACCCTTTTCTTTTAAAAAAGAGTTCATAATTTTTTTTTATCTGCTTGAGTCGGTATTTTCCTCCCTCTATTGCATTTTTTGAATAAAAAGAGATAAAATGATTTATATCTCCAATTTTATAAGCATTTATATAATTTGTGATAAACTCTTTTATCTCTTTTTCATATAAACTTGTTCTCTTTGTTGGTAATTTAGAGCTTGTTTTTTCTATAGACTTCTTTTTATCGGGCTTTTCATGAGGTCTTTCTATTCTTTCTGTATAAATTTTATTATTAGTCTTTGTTGAAAGCTTTTTTGATAAAAAAACTTTTTTTTCTTTCTTTTCTTTTAAAAGGACTTTCTTTATTGGTTTTTTCCTTTTTTGTATTTTAATAAGGGGCATGCCCTTTTTCACCATTGAAAGTTGAACTCTCTTTTTTCCAATACTTGAATCATTTAATAATAATTTGGGGAAAAGAATTTTGCTTACATTTATCCTTTTTTCAACCCTTTTAATAGACCTTTTTATTTTTTTTGTATAAAGTTTTATATTTTGCTTGGTGAAAGAAATTTGTGAAAGCTTGTGTTTATCTGAAAGAAATGCAATTAAGTTTCTTTCCATTTTTATTTTTTTAATTTTTTTCCTTTTTTTTCTTTCTATAAGTGGGAGGGGGTTTTCTTTTGTCACAGAAAGGTTTTTACTTATTTTAAAAGTTTTTTCTGTTTTTCCAATATTTAGTATATTTGGTGATATTTTGGGGAAAACAATTTTGTTTTTGGTTAGTATTTCAGAAAAAAGATACTTTTTCCCTATTTTTTCACTTTTTTTTTCGGTAAAAAAGGGGGTTATTAACTTAACATTAATCTTTGAAAACCTTTTTTTATTTTTATTTTTATTTAAATATACTTCTTCTAAATAATCTGTTGATTTTTTAGAAAATAAATGCCCCTTAAAGAAGAAGTCGTAATTTGAAAATAGGATATAAGATATAAAGGAAACTGATATGAAGATAAGAAAAAAGAAAAATGTTTTTTCTGGATTTTTAATAACAATTTTCTTTGAATATTTTGGCTTTTTTGTTTTATTAAAGAGCTCCCGTTTTATTTTTATAGAATGAAGCTTTTCATATTGTTTGTTGTAAATTACTCTTTTTTGGTTATCAGAAAGCACGGAATATGCTTCATTTATCAATTGAACTTTATTAAGTAGGAGATAATTTTCATTTCCAATTTTATCAGGATGGTAATATTTGATAAGTTTAATCCAAGCATCTCTTATCTCTTTTTGACTGGCATCATAATTTACCCCCAAGATTTCATAATAATCTTTATTGAAATTACGAAATAATATATCTATAATTTCGTTTGCTTTTGATATTATATCTTCTAAATCAGTTTTATTAACTAAAATGCTATCTTCTATGAGATGGAGATAATTTTCTTTTCTCTGAACTATACCTAAAAGAATATTTATAATATCAGTTTTGTTTTCTTTTAATTGTTTTAGATCAAGGAAGGCATCATAACTATATTCATTACTTACTAATATATTTATTATTTTATGAATAATTTTTTCTTCTTTAGACATAACTTACATTATTATATAAATTTAGATATCAGATTTTGAAAATTATTCTCTATTTATTATGTTATTTTTAAATTCAATGAACAAAGAGTTTTGTAAGGCAATAAATTAAAAATAATCATTTTCTTAGGACAATCTTATCTCTTTTAAGGTTATATTATCTATCCATGCTTTTCCTTCAATAATATTATCAAACTTACTTGATGGATACCTTTTTATTGAAACAAGGATAGAGTTTTGATTTTTATCTGTTTTAAAGTAGAGTTCCCAATTTTTCCAATCCATTGTTTCAGTAAAAATTGGAGTTTTTGTTATAATTTTTTTTGTTAACCAATCTCTTATTTCAACTATAAGGCCATTTTGAGTTGTAATATTATCAGTTTTTATAAAACCAGAAAACAAATATTTTGTATTAGGTTTTATTATAACAAGTTGATATATATTAAGATGAGGGTTTTTTGTCCCATCAAAACTAATAAGGAGGGATTTTTCCCCTTCTAACTTAGTATGAGAATCTTTTAGGACCTTTACCCCTTTTATTTGAGGTATTTGCCAATTAAAAAGGCATGAGTTATAAGGAGTAGAGCATTCGAAATCACCATCAAATATTAAAGAATTTTGAGGGTGAGCTATGTTTGCCCATAATCTATACGCCTCTTGTAATTTTTTTTCTTTAATTAAAAAATTTATAAACTTACATTTTTGCTCGGGTTTTATAAGTTTATTATATTTGCTTAACCTTTCCCAAACCAGTTTCGCACTCTTTAGATTATTTGAAGCGATAAGATAATTTAGATATCGAGATAAAACAGTAAAATTTTCAGGAATAACATTCAAAATAATATCATCTTCTTTCATCGCCTTTTGAAGTATATCAAATATGTCATCTAAGGAGCGATCCCAAAGGGTTAGTAACTTTCTAAATCTTTTTTCTGCTAACCTTTGATTTTGAATTAGAAGAGCATAGTTAGCTTTGTTCCATAATATAGAAAGGTCAGTTGGCCTCATTTCAGAGGCAATAGTTATAGCCTTATCACCTTTTTCTTTTTCTTTTGTGACTAATAAAATATCTGATAAAAATTTCCAATAGGTAGGATTAGAAGGATTTTTCATGAGTGCCAATTTTATGTAATAGATTGCTTTTTGATTATTTCCTGTCGCAAAATAGTTTAAGCTTAAAAGATATAAATTAAAAGGGCTTTTTATAAAATAGATTTTTTTTTGAGGGAGAAACAACCTTTTATGTAAATTATAGAAAGATAAGAAGTCAAAGAAGGTAAAAGTTCCAATAAAAACTATTATACTTGAGAAAAGTAATATAAATAGCTTAGTTTTATAATTTTTTGGATACTTTACCAATGTTTAGCCTGATATATACCATTATTTTTTACTATTTTTATTAGAATCTCCATAATAATAATAATCTTTGTAATAACTTTTATAATAATAATTATATCTCATCTTTTTCATATCAACATTATTAATTACAACACCTAAAATTTTGGAATTTATTGACCTAAATAAATCTTTAACTTTTTTTAGAGCTTGTATGGTTGTTTTTCCTCCTTCTATGACTAATATTGTTCCGTCAACCATAGAAGAGAGGATTAAAGAATCAGCGAATCCCATTGTAGGAGGGGAGTCAAAGATAATATAATCAAATTTTTTTGTAAGAAACGCAAGAAGATAACTAAATTGTTTTGTTCCCAAAAGTTCAGTGGGATTTGGGGGAATAGGTCCTGAAGGTATATAACTTAAATTTGAGACTTTTGATATCTTTAATACTTTATTTATCTTTGCATTTCCTGCTAATAGATTTGAAAAACCATCTAAGTTTTTACTGCCAAAGATCTTATGTAACCCTGGTTGTCTCATATCTGAATCGATTAGGAGTACACTATGTTCTGCTAAAGCTAAGGTAATCGCAAGATTTAGTGCAACAGTAGTTTTTCCCTCAGATGGACTAGGACTTGTAACTAAAAGTTTTTTTGGATTTTTGTTAATAAAAGATAAAATAATAGAAGTTCTCATTGTTCTAAAGGCTTCAGAGACCATTGATTTAGGATTAGTAAAACTTATAGTTTCCACTGGTTGCACTCTTTTCTTGCCTTTAACCTTTTTATCTGAAACAAAAGATGGTATTATGCCAAGTGTAGGATATCTTGTATATTTTTCAACATCTTCTGGGGTCTTAAGGGTATTATCAAGATATTCAAAGAAAAAAGCAAGACCTACACCTCCAAATAAGCCAATAATTATAGCGAGCATAATATTAAACATTTTGCGTGGTTTATAAGGATATAGAGGAGTATCAGCTTTATCTACAATGCGTATATTACTTGTTGATATGCCAACAGATACATTTGCTTCCTTATTTTTTTGTAAAAGACCATTATATATTTCTCTGTTTGATTCCACTTCTCTTTTTAAGATATTGTATTGTATAGAAAGTTCTTTTATTCTCATAGCCTCCTTTTTTTGAGCTTCGGTTACCATCTCAAGCATCTTTTCTTTTTTCAATGCAGACTCATAATCAGATTTAATGCTTTCTACTATTCTTTTAACCTCTTTATCAATCTGGCTTTTTATCTTTTTCATCTGTTTTTTTATTCTCTTCATTTTGGGATATGCAGGTTTGTATATTACACTCAGTTTATTATATTCAGCAGATAGTTGAATATAAGTATCTTTTAGTTTGTTAATGAGATCATTATTAACAACAGAAGGTAAAGAATATGGATCTCCTTTTAAAGTTTGTTTATAAAGAGACTCTTTTCCTATTCTTTCTGCCCTTGCTTCTGCATAGCTTTCATTTAATTTTATTAGATTTTGCATTATAACATTTTCTTTATCTTCAAGAGATACTATATTGTGCAATCTTGCAAATCTTCTTAGCTTCTCTTCTGATCTTTCCAGTTTTGCCTTTGCTTTTTTCAACTCTTTTTTTAACCATTTTGCAGCCTCTCTTGTTGCCTTTCTTTTATTTTCCAAATTCATTTCAATATAGGATTCACCTAAAGTATTGGCAATTTGAGATGCTAATTTAGGGTAATGGCTAGTTACATTTACTTTGACAAGGCGGGACTTTTTTATAGGCAAGACTGTAATGTGTCCTAAGAGAGCATTAGCAATCCTATTTTCTAAGATTGGATCAATTTTTATTATACTAGCAGCTTTTATTCCATTGTTTTGCGTTCCAATAAATTCAGGATGTTGATAAAGTTGTAATTTCTCGACAATCTTTTTTGCGAGAGCTTTGCTTTTAATTTTCCTATATTCTGTTTCATAGTAGTCAAACCATCTTGTATCAATCTGTATAAGTTCTTGAAATGAAAGAATATTTGATTTTTCTTTCTTTATTTCAAGTGTTATTGTAGCCATATACATCGGACGAGAAGAAAAGGTTACCATAGTAACTACTAAAACAACAATAATCAAAAATGATAAAATAGTCCATTTTCTTTTTAGCAATATATTCCAGATGTCTCTTAGGTGAAACTCAGCCTCAGGCTCATGCACTACATCAGTTAAAAGTATAGGTAATTGATCGTCATATTTTACTAACTTTTGCTCTTCCACTTTTATATATTTCCTCGTTATAAAGATAGCTATTTTATTTTAACGGAATACTCATACCCACACCAAATAGACCTTTTAAAAGATCAAAAAAACCATATCCCAGTCTTTTACCTGGGTCTTTTGATATAACAATTACATCATTATCCATAATTTTTATATCTTCTTGCTTCCCTTTCATTATAGAATCAATATCTATTGGAATTTTTTCATTGGAACCATTTTTTACACGAAATATTTTTCCTTTAAAAGATGCTATATTAGTTAATCCTCCAGCTTCAGCAAGGGCTTGTGTTACTGTCATTCTTCCTTTTATAGAATAAGCGCCAGGTTTTTTTACCTCCCCTATCACATAAACTGTCCCACCTTTTGCTATATGAACAATATCACCAGATTTTAATAAGATATTTGCTTGTGGGTTACCTTTTTTAAATAGATCTTCCATA
>JAFDIG010000138.1 GCA_019308145.1 Deltaproteobacteria bacterium
TGCTGATAGCAATGGTAACATTGCCTATTTTCATCAAGGGAAGAATCCTATCCGGCCTGTTGGGCTTGATGTAAGTCTTCCAACCCCTGGAACAGGGGAGTATGAGTGGCTTGGCTTTATTCCAAGGGATAAAAATCCATTTGTAAAGAATCCAAAACAAGGCTACATTGTAAATTGGAATAATAAGCCAGCAACTAACTGGCCAAATGGTGATATATCTTCTGGTTTTGGAAGCTCTGCTGCATGGGGAGAAGAGAATAGGGTGTTGTGGATTGATTATCTTTTAAAAAAGAAGGAAAAATTCTCTGTTGATGATATGAAATGGATAATAAAAGAGATAAATGATGAAAACATCTGGGCTTTTTCTTTTAAAAAATATCTTATTGATGCAATAGATCATGTTGGCGGTAATGATCCTCTCTTAAAAGAAGCAAAAAAAGTTTTAATTGACTGGGATAATCACTTTAGGGATAAGGATAATAATGGATATTATGATTCTGCAGGGCTTGTGATCTTTCAAGCTTGGTGGCAAAATGTGATAAAAAATACCTTTGAGGACGAGTTTGGAAAATATTATAAATACTTAATATCAGGGTATGGCCCGTTTAAATGGAATAAAAGAAAACGGTATACTGGGCATCCTATATTTTTAAGGGCATTGAAAGGCAAAGATGCTGTTATGCCACTTTCTAAGGATTACTTTGCACCAAAAGGAAGAGACAAGGTATTGGTAGATAGCCTTTTGGATGCAATTAATCAACTTAAGAAAGATTTCAAGGATAAGAAGATCTCTAAGTGGGGAAATAGTATAATCAAGGTATCAGAAAGGATTCCGCCAACAACCCTTTTAAGGATACCAGCATCGGTTGGGCCATCTTTAAGTATGCCTATTATGGAAAGGGGAACCGAAAATCATATTGTTGAGCTTACAAAACAAGGTGCAAAAGGGATCAATGTAACTCCTTTGGGAGAAAGTGGCTTTGTAAAGGCTAACGGAACGGTGAACAAACATTTTGATGATCAATTAAAACTTTTTGTAAATTGGCAATATAAACCGATGTTGTTTGATAAAGAAGAGATAGAAAAGGTAGCTGAATCAAGAAAAACCATTGAGTTTTAATACTATAATTAGTTTGCAAAAGAAAAATAGATTGCTAACTAATTAAATCTAAAAATTTTGATTAAAAACCTGTAGGGTTATTTACGTTTAACTATTCATCATTTTTTATTGGTGGGGTTTTATGCCCCACCAACTATCTATAGTCAACAGGCAAGATGTCTGTTTTATCAGGCTACTTATATGGTTCGGTGAATTTATGCTAAAAAATATATATTGCAATTTTTTTTAATAATGATATTTTATAACTATGATGGAGACCACAAAAGAGATAGATAAAGAACTGATAAGAAAGCTCATCAAGGAGGAATTAGAAGCTTTTAGTATCAAAAAAGATAAAGAGCTAAAGGAGTTTTCTATCTTAGAGAGGATAATAAGGGTTGAAGAAGAGTTAAAAGCTCAAAGAGAACTCTTTTTAGAGCGGTTTATAGCAATAGATAAAAGGTTTGAAACTGTTGATAAAAGATTTGAGGCAGTAGATAAACGGTTTGAGGCAGTAGATAAACGTTTTGAAGCAATAGACAAACGGTTTGAGGCAGTAGACAAACGGTTTGAAGAACTCATTGGATATATGAATAAACGTTTTGAAGCAGTAGACAAACGATTTGAGGAGCTTATTGGTTATATGAATAAACGTTTTGAAACTGTAGATAAACGATTTGACGATATGAACAAAAGGTTTGTCCAACTTACCTGGTTTATTGGTTTTACAACAGCCTTGATCACAACCCTTATTACAGTATATAGATTTTTTGTGTAAGCAGTAATATTTTTCTTATATAAAGGCAATAAAAACTTATCAATATTGTTAATTAGCTTCACTCTTTTTATTATAAATTTCTTTTCTAAAGGTATGGTTCTCTTACTTAAATCTTAACATTATATAAGAAATATATAAGGAGATGAAATAAAAAGAAGTTTTATTTTTTAAGTTAATTTGTGAAATTTTTCATTTAATCTCAAAAAATTCTTGACATTAGAAATTTCATTTGTTATAAAAAGCACAAGCTCATATTAATAATGATGAAAAAGATATTGATATTCTAAAAAGTTAATTATTTAAAGCAATGACTTCCTTTAACTAAAAAAATTTTTATTTTTATGCCCAGATATTCGGATCTCAATAATGAACATCATAGTAAAAATAGCAAGGAGGATTTAAGATGTATATTGAAGAGTTTAAAAAGTATTATGAGAAGAGACATGAATATGCTAAAGATTTTAAGAAAAAACATCCTGATTGGAAGATAGTAGGAACTTTTTGTACTTATTATCCTGAAGAACTTATGTATGCGGCAAAGGTGCTTCCTGTTAGGATTTTGGGGAGCCATGAGCCACAAAATGTTACCGAACCACATATTTTTGGTATGTTTTGTCCTTTTTGCCGTGACGTTTTGGCTCAAGGGCTGCAAGGCCGTTATGATTATCTTGACGGTATAATGATTGCACAATCCTGCCTCCATGTAAGGCAATCTTATACAAGTTGGGATCTTCATATCCCTGTTGATTTCAGGTATTACCTCCCAATGCCTCATCATCTCCAATCAGCTCGTGCAAAGGATTTCTTAAAAGCAGAACTCGAAAAATTCAAAAAAGCGTTAGAGAATTGGACAGGAAATAAAATAACTGACGAAGCCTTAGATGAAGCAATTGAGATCTTAAATGAAAATAGGCGTCTTTTAAGGCAGGCTTATGATTTTAGGAAAAAAGATAATCCCCCTATGACAGGGCTTGAAGCAATGTATATGGTGGTTAGTTCTCAAATGATGCATAAAAAAGATCACAATGAGATACTTAAAAACTTAATTGAAAAAGAGCTTCCAAATAGGGATTTAGGAATTGGGGATCACATAAGACTGATGGTTTTGGGAAGCGAAAATGACGATGTTGAATTCTTAGATATGGTAGAGACTATTACATCTAATCCAGCGAAGTTTGTTATCGATGATCATTGCACTGGCAGCCGTTATTTCTGGAATCAGGTAGAACCTAAAGCTGACAGATTAATGGCTATTGCAGAACGTTATATAAACCGTCCACCTTGCCCAACTAAGGATTGGCCTAATAGGTTGAGACTTGAGCATGACTTAAATCTTGCAAAGGAGTGGAATGTTCAGGGAGCAGTACTTTTACAGCAAAAGTTCTGTGATCCTCATGAATGTGATATTCCTATCTTCCAGAGAGCTTTTGAAGAACAAGGAATAAAAACCTTATTTTTGGAATTAGATGTCCTTGTTCCAGTTGGGCAGTTTAAGATTAGAACCGAGGCATTTCTTGAAACCTTAAGCTCGGAGGATCTTTTTTAAATATTATGCAAACAATTTAGGAGGTATCTAAGATGGCTAAATATAAGACAGAGCCTTTGAAATTATGGAATAAAGCAAAGGAGATAAGGCAGCAATATTATAAAAATTATGCAACTGCTCATGAAAAAGGTGGTATTCGTTGGGCAGGTGGAGCATGGACATTTGATGCTGTGCCCGCAGGCCTTGGTGAAGATGTTTATAGTCTAACAAGTGAACCATATGGTGCTTCTGTTGCATGGAATAAAAATTTTGCGCTCGAGTGTCAGGAGGCAGCAGAGGCGTTTGGTTTTGCAAGGGATTTATGTTCATATATGAGGAATTACTGGGGCTCTATTTTAATAGATAAATATGTATTTGGTGGCCCTTTTCCAAAGCCAGACTTTTTATGGCAAGACCATATATGTTGCTCTCATGCAAAATGGTATCAGAATATAAGCTATCTTGAAGGTGGTATTCCTATGTATTGTGTTGATATGGGAGCAGGAGCTTATAAACCATTTGCAGAGGTAACCGAAAGCCAAATTGACTATATTGCAAATCAACTTTTAGACGGGATTGAGTGGCTTGAGAAGGTTACAGGCCGTAAGTTTAATGATGAACTTTTCTTTGAGGCGTGTTGGAATGATTTTCGCTCTACCTCAAGATGGGCTCAGATTTGCGAGTTGAATCGGGCTGTTCCTGCTCCACTTGAAGAGAAAACCATGTATTCGCTTTATGTTTTAGCAACCTTACAGAAATCATGGAAAGTAGTAGCAGATTTTTATGACGAGCTTTATGAAGAAGTTAAAGATAGAGTAGATAGAGGTATTGCAGCAGTAGAGAACGAAAGAGTTAGAGTTATAACAGATACGCAGCCACCCTGGGCGTTTTTAAAGATTTTCAGATATATGGAGAAATATGGTTGCGTTTCAGTTGGATCTATATATACCTATGGTTTAGAAGGGATGTTTGTATATGATAAGGAGAAACATGAATTCAATCATCGCCCATTGCCTCCTAAAAAACCTGAAACAAGAGAAGAGGCATGCAGAATGCTTGCTGATTGGCACATGTGCAAACCAGAATATCAACATTTTGTTCATCCAGAATATAAAACCCTGATGATGGATGCGATTTGTAAGCAGTGGAATGTGGACGGCGTAATGCTTCATTACAACCGTGGTTGTGAAGGCTTATCTGTTGGAATTGCAGAGGTAAGGCTTGGACTTTTAAAGAGGGGAAGAAAGGTCATGACTTTTGAAGGAAATATGGGTGATGAAAGAGAGTTTGATGAAGCAAGAACAGTTCAAAGAATTGATGCATTTTTGGAAACCTTTGGAATTAGAAAATCAGAATAGAAAATTCTATTCTTAAGGAGGATTATAAAATGATTACTGCAGGAATTGATTGCGGTGCTAAAACCGTTAAGGTTGTCATTCTGAAAGACGACAAAGTTATAGGAAAGGCAATAATCCCTGCTGGGATTGATACAAAAAAAGCATCAGAAGAAGCTTTTGAAGAGGCCCTAAAAGAGGCAGGAATTAAAAAAGAGGATATAGATAAGATTGTAGCAACCGGTGCAGGAAGAGCAGATCAACCATTTACAAAAGATTCGGTTACAGAGGTGAGTGCTGATGCAAAAGGTATAAACTTTCTTTATCCTAATGTACACACCGTGATTGATGTTGGTGCAGAAGAGTCTCGTGCTATAAGGGTTGATGGCAAAGGAATGGTAATGGATTTTGCTGTTAATGAAAAGTGTGCTGCTGGTTCTGGTGCATTTATTGAGGCAATGGCACGTGCGCTTGAGGTTACAGTGGAAGAGATAGGGCCTCTTTCCTTACAATATAAACAAGAGATAGCTATGAATGCTCAATGTGCAGTTTTTGCAGAAAGTGAACTTGTAACCTTGGTGCATCAACAAACCCCTAAACCTGATATGGCAAGGGCAATACATGCTGGGATTTCAGACAGGATCGTCTCTATGGCAAGAAGAGCAGGGCTTGAGCCTGATATTGCTGTTATTGGTGGTGTAGCAAAAAATCCTGGTTTTATAGATTGCCTTAATAAGGATCTTAATACCAAGGTTATTGTTCCTGATGATCCAGAGTTTGTTGGTGCATTAGGTGCTGCAATTGCTGCTAAAGAAATATAATTATGACTGAAAATTAATGATATTTGGAGGTATAAAATGGCTGAACAACAACAAAAAGAATATTGGCGTTGGACGGAAAGTCGATGGCACAATAAGGACATCGACTGGAAGAAAGCCGATATGATTACAGCAGGTATAGATGTGGGTTCGGTCAGTTCGCAGGCTGTAATCATGGTAGATGGTGAGCTTTATGCTTATAGCAATACCCGTACAGGCTCAAATAGTCCTGATAGTGCAATAAAGGCTGCTAAAATGGCACTTGATGGAACAGGTATGACTATTGATGATATTCATTATACTGTAGGAACAGGATATGGTAGGGTTAATGTACCTTTTGCTAATAGGGCTATAACAGAGATCGCTTGCCATGCAAGAGGTGCAAATTATATGTATGGTCCAACTGTTCGCACGGTTTTGGACATGGGTGGACAGGACTGTAAGGCTATTCATTGTGATGAAAAAGGAAAAGTTACATCTTTTTTAATGAATGATAAATGTGCTGCAGG
>JAFDIG010000139.1 GCA_019308145.1 Deltaproteobacteria bacterium
GGAAAAAAGCTCATAAATCCTTTTATTACGCAATACTGAATCATTTTCTTCCATCATTTCAATAACAATTTTTTGTCCCAAATGAAAAGATGAAATATTCAATTTAACCTCTAACCAATAAAATTATTTCGCACTTCATTTTTTAACGTATCTTAATAGTATAATAACAAAATAAAAATAAATGAAAAGAAGGATTTGTTTTTTATGTTTTTTAATATAAATGATCGTTTTAAAAATTATTTTGTTTACAACTTATTTTAAACTTAATAATAAAACCTATTAGAAGATTCTTTTTTATTATCTTCCTTCTTCTTGTCTTGACAACCTATTTTGCTTTTAATATAAGAAAGGTTAATCAAATAAAAAAATATAAAATTGGTTAAAGAAAGCAATCTGTAACCATTTTTATATCTTATCATAAAAAGTCTTAGAAAGATGTTAAATAAAGTGTAAAAATATGATACCCTTTTTCTTATATGGATGAATATATAGAAAATTACAAAAAGATTATTAAGGAAAAATCAACTACCTTTCTGATAAATATCCGCCCATGGGGCGGATTTGAAGTGCTTGCTGATTGGCCCAGCTTCAAAGTAAAAAGGATATGGGTTAAACCAGGTCATAGACTTAGCTATCAAAAGCACTTCAAAAGGGTTGAACATTGGATAGTGGTTGAAGGGAATGGACTTGTCACTTTAGATGGGAAAGAAATCATGTTAAAAAAAGGGGATCATATCGATGTTCCAAAAGAAGCAGCTCATAGAATAGCTAATAATGGCAAAAGTATGCTTATATTTATTGAGATTCAACATGGTGAATATTTTGGAGAGGATGATATTATTAGAATTGAGGATGACTACGGCCGAAAATAAAATCAATCATTATCCAATGAGGTAAAAAATGAAAGAGTTCTTAATAGGAATAAACTATTTGCCCCAGAAAAAAGGATTTTTCTTTTGGAATAACTTTGAGCATGATGAAATCAGAAAAGATCTTGCTATAATAGCAGAGTATGGATTTAACCCTGTAAGAATCTTTCTTTTATGGGACTCATTCCAGCCAACACCAAAAAAGATATCAGTTAATGCATTAAAATCCCTTGTTGATTTAGCAGAAATAGCATATGAAATGGAACTTAAAATTTTGCCAACCCTTTTTGTTGGACATCTGCGAGGTATAAACTATCTTCCCGCATGGATAGTAAAAACAACCACTGAAAAAAGCAGATTTCCTACCTTTGTAAATGGTGAATTAGGATATTATAAAGTTTATAATTTCTTTGAAGATCGTGAAATGATGAACTACCAAAAACTTTTTGTAAAAGAGGTTGTTAACGCTCTTTATGGCCATCCAGCTATATGGGGATGGGATCTTGGAAATGAACTATCTAATATTGTCATTTCTCCAACAAAGGATTCCGCCCTCATCTGGATCGATAAGATGATTGAAGAAATAAAAAGAAAAGATGAGGATCATCCTGTTACTTTAGGACTTAGTCAAACGGATCTGGAAGAGGATAGAAATTTGGGGTTAAAAGAAGCAGCAAGACTTTGTGATATTATATCTATTCATCTTTATCCATTTTATATATCATGGGCAAAAAAACCTCTTGATGAAAAAGTTGTACTTCTTTTTGCTTTGATTAGTCGATGGATTTCAGGAAAAGAAATTCTTATTGAAGAGATAGGAGTGCCAACAAAACCAAAAGATATAACATTATCTATTGATCAAAAAACTCCGATTTTTTCAGAGGAAGAGACAGAAAAATTTTACACTCAAACATTGAGTTTATTGAAAAAACATGGGTTTATAGGAACGATATTTTGGTGTTTTGGCGATTATGATAAAGAATTATGGTCCTATCCACCTTTTAATGATAATATTAATGAACGTTTCTTTGGATTGTTCACCATGGATAAACTTCCAAAATCCTATCTTTTTGCTATTAAAGATACTAAAAGAGAAAAACAAGATTTTAGCCAAAAGAGTATTGATTGGATAGATATCACATTAGAAGATTTTTATCGATCACCAAAAAAACACTTAATCCGCTTATATGAAAAGATGGATGAAGTTGAACACCTTATATAGGCTTTTTTATTTTTGAAAATGGATATGGTTAAGTTAAAAATTAAAGATTTAATAATTGATTGTAAAGCTCTTATCTTTGATAAAGATGGTACTCTTACTATATTTGAATCTCTCTGGATTCCTCTTATTAAAAAAAGGGCTTATTTTGTAGCTTTAGAAGCTGGGGAAAACCATGAATTTGAGGAAATGCTTTTAGAAAATTGGGGTATTAATCCAAAAACATTAAAGATAGATCCAAGAGGACCATGTCCCGTCTCTCCAAGAAATGAGGAGATTGTTATTGGAACAGCAGCTATGTATAGAAAGGGCTATCTTTGGGATATGGCTAAAAAGATTGTAATGCATGCCTTTGATAAGGCAGATTCAGAGATGGACCTTACCTTAACAGTAAAACCAGTTAAAAAACTTAAAGAAAATCTTTACCGTTTTAAAAAAGCTGGACTCCTTTTGGCAGTTGCCACTTCAGATGAAAGAAAGGATACAGAAAAGATTTTATCCCATTGGAATGTTTTGGGATTATTTGATACAATGGTATGTTCAGGAGAAGTAACAAAAAGTAAGCCACATCCTGAGATACTTTTTGAGATATGTAAAAGATTAAAAATTAACCCAAATGAGGCAATATTTCTTGGTGATACAATAAATGATATGATCACAGGTAAAAAAGCAAAAATGGCATTAAATATTGGGGTAACAGAAGGAGGAGTTGTTCCAAAAGAGGAATTAGAAAAATTCGCTGATATCGTTATTGGTTCACTTTCTGAAATAGAGATCATAAACAAAAAAATTTTTAAAGAAAATTTCCAAAAAAAGGGATTGACACAAAAAAGAAAATTAAATAATTTCTTTATAAAAAGAAAGGAAGCATTTTGAGAGTAAATGGAAGAGGCCCAAAAGAGTTAAGAGATATAAAAATTATTAGGGATTATTTGAAATATGCAGAAGGTTCGGTCTTGATCGAATGGGGGCAAACAAGGGTTATCTGTTCCGCAACTGTTGAGGATAAGGTGCCAAATTTCTTAAAAAATAGTCAAACAGGCTGGGTAACAGCAGAATATTCCCTTCTCCCAAGAGCAACTAAAGAGCGTAACATTAGGGATTCAGTAAAAGGAAGAATAGGAGGCAGATCTCATGAAATACAGCGTCTTATAGGACGTTCTTTAAGAGCGGTAACAGATCTTACTGGTTTTGGAGAGAGGACAATATGGATTGACTGTGACGTTATACAGGCAGATGGTGGCACAAGATCTGCTTGTATAACAGGCGCTTATATTGCTCTTGTTGATGCTTTTAATATGATTCAACAAGAGGGATGGATTGAAAGCATCCCTCTTATAGATAGTGTAGCTGCAGTAAGTGTTGGAATTGTAGAAAATGAAACTCTTCTGGATCTAAACTATGAAGAAGACTCCATTGCTCAAGTTGATATGAATATAGTAATGACAGGAAGTGGGAAATTTGTTGAAGTACAAGGAACAGCGGAAAAGGAAGCATTTGGTTGGAAAGAGATGGAAGATATGTTAAAAATAGCTGCAAAAGGGATTGAGCAAATTACAGAGATGCAGAAAAAGATAATAGGCGAGGATTGGAATTTTCTAAAATGAAGATCTTGATAGGAACAAAAAATAATGGTAAGATAAAAGAAATAAAAAAGATCTTAAATGGAATTGATGTTACCATTTTAACACCAAATGATTTAGGAATTAAAAAAAAACCACTTGAAAATGGAAAAGATTTTTGGGAAAATAGTATTACTAAGGCAAGATTTTATCATGAGCTATCATCTTATCCAACATTAGCTGAAGATTCAGGATTAGAGGTAGAAGCACTTAATGGCTTGCCAGGGGTACATTCAGCCAGGTTTGCTGGGGACCAAGCAAGTGATAAAGAGAATTGGGAAAAGCTGCTTTTATTATTAAAAGATTTGCCAAAAGAAAAAAGGAAAGCCCGTTTTATTTGTGTTGTCTCATTTATAGATAAAAATGGGGATATAAAATTTTTTGAAGGAAAGGTTGAGGGGGTTATAACAAAAGAAGCTATTGGTGAAAGAGGCTTTGGATATGATCCAATCTTTTTTGTAAGTGAAAAAGGCAAAACAATGGCTCAGCTAACTGAGGATGAAAAAAATCTAATTAGTCATAGAGGAAAAGCATGGAGAGAAGCCAAAGCCTATCTTGAAAAAATCATAAGATCTAATAAAAATCGGGGCGTAGCGCAGCCGGGGTAGCGCACCTGCCTTGGGAGCAGGGGGTCGGAGGTTCAAATCCTCTCGCCCCGACCAGATCTAAATTTTTGAATCTATAAACAATTTTTATAATCCTTACAAAGAATATTCTAAACAAGATAATACTTACTTTTTCTTATACTGCCTTTATTTTGTCCATATCCATTAACAACAAGACACTCTTTTCATTCCCAAATCCTATATAACTATTTTGAAAACTCTAAAAAATAGGCAAAAGCCAAGGAATACAAAAAAGAGATTGATGATATGCCATAAGAGCTGTATGGATTGCCCAGAAAAGAAATTGAGATTGTAAAGAACTACACTGATAAAAAATGATAACATCAAAAATAGTAAACAACCTTTAATAAAGAACTGTACCCTTGTAAGGGACAGTCATTCTTATCATTTCTCCTCCTCTTTCAATCTTTCGTTTAGATATGGACAAGCAGAGCAGTTGCCAAAACAGCCACCACATTTATTCTTATCTTTAAAAGTAAAAATCTTATAGAGATATCTTATAGCAAATATTGTTGATGCAGATGCTATTATCATTACAATAATTGTTTCCATTTTTCCACCTTTAACCTATCCCAATCTTTAAAATTAAACCTGCTTGGTAAACAATAAAGGTTATTACATATGCAAGAGCTGTTAGTCCGAATAGTTGTGCTAATGCCCATTTCCAAGAGCCTGTCTCCTTTTTTGTTACCGCTATTGTTACCATGCATGGAGCGGTTATAAGAGAGAAAAGCATAATGCAAAAACCAATAAGAGGGTTGTATTTATCTCGCAATTTTGATCTCAAGCTTTCATCTCTTTTTTCCTCACCTCCTTCTTCACCTACAGCAAAGGTAATAGCCATTTGAGAAACAAAAACTTCTTTTGCTGCAAATGCTCCTATTAATGCTGTACCTATGCGCCAATCAAAACCAATGGGTTTCAAGATAGGCTCCAAACCATGTCCAATTCTGCCAGCAATAGAATAAGAAAGTTCTATTTCATTTTTTTGTTCCCCTGATAGATTCCTAAATTGAGATTCAGGTGGTTTTGGATAACTGGTAAAAAACCATAGAATAATAGAGACTGTAAGAATTATTAACCCAGCTTTTTTGAGATATAACCATGCCCTTTCCCACATATGGATTAATATTCCCCTGATAGTGGGAACCCTATATGGAGGCAGTTCCATTACAAAAGGAGCAGATTCCCCTTCAAAAACTGTGTTTCTTAAAACCCATGCCCCTAAGATAGCAAGTCCAATCCCTATAATATAGATTAGCCAGAGCATTTCAGTATGTAATCTCTCTGGGAAAAAGGCAGGGATAATTAAGGCATAAATAGGAAGTCTTGCACCACAACTTATCAAGGGGTTAACCATTATAGTGGTAAATCTATCAGCTTTATTCTCTATTGTTCTGGTAGCCATAATAGCTGGAACATTGCAACCAAAACCAATAAGCATAGGGATAAAACTTTTTCCATGAAGTCCTACCTTATGCATTATTCTGTCCATAATAAATGCCGCTCGTGCCATATAGCCAGAGTCTTCTAAAATAGCTATAAAAAAGAAGAGAAAAAATATGATCGGCAGAAAGACCAAAACTCCACCAACACCAGCTATAACCCCATCCACAAGAAGCGATTTTAAA
>JAFDIG010000140.1 GCA_019308145.1 Deltaproteobacteria bacterium
AATTGGAAGAGCTTGATCATAAGATAAGGATAATTGCTAACATTGAACATCCTGATACAAATTCGTTTTCTCTTGGAGTAGGAGGAATAACAAGATCTCGTTCAAGTAGACATCGGAAAAAATATGATTTTACAAGGAAGAGGGAGTTAATAGCGAGGCTTCATATTGAATCTGAAAGGCAAAAAGAGAGTTTAAATGAACTTTATTATTTTCTTAGAAAGAAAAGATCTCTTCTTGCCCATACTCCATCTATTTGGCCATCAGTTGGATGGGTAACTTCTGGTTTTGGTAGAAGGATTAACCCTTTTACGGGGCGAACAGAATTTCATAAAGGTATAGATATTGCTAATAGGGTTGGAACTCCTGTAATTGCCACGGCTGATGGTATTGTTATAAAAAATTGTTATGATGGGGCATATGGTTTAACATTATTGATTAATCATGGTAATGGAATTATTACCCGCTATTCTCATCTCCGCAAAACATTTTGTAAAGTAGGGCAGAAGGTTAAACGAGGGGATAAGATAGGAGAGATAGGAACTTCAGGAAGGACAACAGGCCCTCATCTTCACTATGAAGTTATAGTAAATAATGTCTCAAGAAATCCCAGAAAATATATCCTAAATTAAGCTTTATTTCTTTATCCAATTCAATTAAAAAATCATTTAAAAAGCTCTTCTATTTTGAGGTAAATAAAAAATGATAGGTTCTATTCTTAAAAAGATCGTTGGTAGTAAAAATGAAAGAGAGCTTAAAAGGATTCAGCCTATAGTAAATAGGATAAATGAGCTTGAACCATCTATTAAAAAGCTTTCTGATCAACAGCTAAAAAGTAAAACAGCTGAATTCAAAGAACGTTTAAGCCGAGGTGAAACATTAGATGAACTTTTGCCTGAGGCATTTGCAACTGTAAGGGAAACAGCAAGAAGAACACTTGGCGAACGCCATTTTGACGTACAGCTTATTGGCGGTGTTGTTTTACACGAAGGTAAAATTGCTGAAATGAAAACAGGTGAAGGTAAAACCCTTGTTGCTACCTTACCAGTTTATCTTAACGCACTTGAAGGTCATGGGGTACATGTTGTTACTGTAAATGATTATCTGGCACGTCGTGATGCTGAATGGATGGGTGTGATTTATAATTTTTTAGGTATGGAGGTAGGTGTTATAGTTTCTAATATGCCTGATAGCGAGAGATATAAATCATACCGCTGCGATATCACCTATGGAACAAACAATGAATTTGGATTTGATTATTTAAGGGATAATATGAAGTTTTCTGCTGATGAATTTGTCCAAAGAGAACTTTATTATGCTATTGTAGATGAGGTGGACTCAATACTTATTGATGAGGCAAGAACCCCTCTTATAATATCGGGTCCATCCGAAGAATCCACTGATAAATATTATCGTATCAATCGTGTAATACCACAACTTATTAAAGAAAAGGATTATACAGTTGAGGAAAAATCAAGAACAGTAGCTTTAACTGAAGCAGGGGTTGCTAAAGTAGAGAGGATTTTAAAGATTGATAACTTATATGACCCAAGGAATGTAGAGCTTGTTCATCATGTCAATCAGGCGCTAAAAGCTCATGTATTATTCAAAAAAGATGTAGATTATGTAGTTAAAAATGGAGAAGTTATTATTGTTGACGAATTTACAGGCAGACTAATGCCAGGGAGAAGATATAGTGAAGGCCTTCATCAGGCTCTTGAAGCAAAGGAGCATGTTAAAGTTGAAAGAGAAAATCAGACTCTTGCTACTATAACATTCCAAAATTATTTTAGGATGTATAAAAAACTTGCTGGCATGACTGGAACCGCTGATACAGAAGCTGTAGAGTTTCATAAGATCTATAATTTGGAGGTAATTGTTGTTCCTACAAACCTGCCAATGATAAGAAAAGATTATCCTGATATGATTTATAAAACAGAGAAAGAGAAATTTAATGCTGTTATTAGAGAGATCATTGATTGCCATAAAAGAGGTCAGCCAGTTCTTGTTGGTACAGTATCTATTGAAAAATCAGAAAGGCTTTCAAAGATGTTAAAAAAGCGTGGGATTCCTCATCAAGTTTTAAATGCAAAACATCATGAAAGAGAGGCTCAAATCATTGCCCAGGCAGGAAGAAAAGGTGCTGTTACAATCTCTACAAATATGGCAGGTCGGGGAACAGATATCCTTTTAGGAGGGAATCCAAAATTTTTGGCAGCACAAGAGGTATCTCCTGATGATCCTGAAGAAAAGAAAAAGAAAGCTTATGAAAAAGCATTAGCTATTACCTCAAAGGAGAAAGAGGAGGTTATAAAGGCAGGAGGTCTCCATATTATAGGCACAGAACGACATGAAAGCCGCAGGATAGATAATCAGTTAAGAGGAAGATCAGGTAGGCAAGGAGATCCAGGTTCTTCACGCTTTTATCTCTCTCTTGAGGATGATTTATTGCGTATCTTTGGATCTGAAAGAATATCTTCTATTATGGATAAGTTGGGAATTCAAGAAGATGAACCTATTCAACATAATCTTATTACTAAAGCAATAGAAAATGCTCAAAGAAGGGTTGAAGCTTATAATTTTGAGATAAGAAAGCATCTCCTTGAATATGATGACGTGATGAATAAGCAACGAGAAGTTATCTATAAGATGAGAAGGGATATTTTGACCTCTGATAATATAAAGGAACAGATTATAGAGATTATAGAGGATATTATAGTAGATCTTGTAGATTTCTATTTAGAAGATAAAAAGCATCCTGATCTATGGAATTGGGAGGATCTTGAAAAAGGTATATATAAGCAGTTTGGTTTTAGAATGAATTTTACTGAAGAAGAAAAAAATAGCTTAACAAAGGATGATGTGATTAAAAAGATCACAGATCGGGCTAAATGGATATATGATAAACAGGAGAAGGATTTTGGTTCTGAAGTTTTTAGAGAAATAGAAAAGTTCATGTATCTCCAATCAATAGATTCCTTATGGAAAGATCATCTCCTAAATATCGATCATCTAAAAGAAGGTATAGGCCTTAGAGGTTATGCTCAAAAAGATCCATTAATTGAATACAAAACTGAAAGTTATCAGATGTTTGTAGATATGGTTGATCGGATAAAGGAAGAGACTGTAGAGAAACTTTTCACCATCAGGCCAGTTGAAGAGAAAGAGGAGATAAAGTTATGGGAGGCTGAAAGAGAGCAAAATTTTATTCTTGGCAGAGGAAAGATGGCAGCGATTGGTGGAGCAGGTGCTGCTAACGCAGCAATTGCAGGGGGCGCTCCTCCTGAAGCATCCCCTCAGAGAGACCCTCATGTCCCAGTGAGGAGAAAAGGCAAAAAGATAGGCAGAAATGATCCATGTCCATGTGGGAGCGGGAAGAAGTATAAAAAATGTTGCGGAAGATAAAATGAAAGATGATTTTATTGTTAAAGGATTTTTTGGAGCTGCTACTAAAGCAAGGATAAAAAAAGGTGCTGATAAAAAGGATCTGGCTTTGATATATTCAGAGAGACTTGCTTATGCAGCAGGGATGTTTACTACGAATAAGATAAAAGCTGCTCCTGTTATTATTACAAAGAATCATTTAAAAAGGGATAAAAGATGTAAGGCGATTTTAATAAATAGTGGTAATGCAAATGCTGTAACAGGCGATAAAGGTATAAAAGATGCTAAAGAAATAGCAGACCAAACAGCAAAAAAGTTAAAAACAAAAAGAAGTGAGGTTTTACTTGCATCAACAGGGGTGATTGGTGAATATCTCCCAATGGGTAGGATCTTGCCAAAGATAGAAGAACTCAAAGATTCTCTTAAACCTGAAGGTCTTGGCGATGTAGCAGAAGCGATTATGACTACTGATACCAGGCCTAAAATCTCTTCAAGAAGGATTTCAATAGATTCAAAAGAGGTATCTATTGTTGGAATGGCAAAAGGTGCTGGGATGATAAGGCCAAATATGGCCACTATGCTTTGCTTTGTTCTAAGTGATGTAAGCATTGATTATATTGCCCAAGTTGCTCTTTTAAAAGAGGGTGTAAATCAATCATTTCATGCTATTACCATTGATGGGGATACATCTACAAATGATACTCTTCTCTTTTTATCAAATGGTAGTGCTAATAATTTTATGCTTTCTCCTGATCATCCTGAATGGCAAAAATTCAAGGAAACATTTTTCTCACTTTTAAAAGAGTTAGCTTTTGGGATAGTTAAGGATGGAGAAGGCGCTACAAAATTTGTCACCATTCATGTTGATAGGGCAAAAAATAAAAAAGAAGCAAAAGAAGTTGCCTTTAATGTTGCAAATTCTCCTCTGGTAAAAACAGCTTTTTTTGGTGAAGATGTTAACTGGGGAAGGATTGCTTGTGCTGTTGGATATAGTAAAGCTAAGGTTGATCCAAAAAAACTTGATATCTTTTATGGCAATATCCCTCTTGTAATAGGAGGTATCCCAACTAAAAGAGATGAAGAGGCACGCAGCCTTCTTTTGTCTAAAGATATATCAGTTACAATTAGGCTAAATCAAGGTGAAGGATCTTTTACAGTTTATACTACTGATCTCTCTTATGATTATGTAAAGATCAACGCATCTTATAAAAGTTGATAGAATCCATATCACTTCGGAATAAACAGAGGTAAAACAATATTTAGATTTTATATGAAAATAGATAATTCTAAATTATGGTTTAATGCTAAAAAATAATAAACATTTTTATCTATAGACTTTATTTATAAATGAAATCTAAATCCTTTCTTATTTTGATTTTTTTCTTGCTGATATTCATACTTTTCCCTTCCCTTCTTAAGGCTTATTGGCGTAATGGTTTTGGTCCCTTAAATACTCGCAATCAATTTCCGCTTAACTTGATATTTCTTGATCTAAATCCAGAACCTGCTATAACCCTTCCAGTAAAAAGGCTTAAGGTTGAGCTAATTTCTGATTATTCTAATATCTTCTTGATGGGATATCATCAAAATTTAATATCAGAGACAGATATGGAGATGCTTCGAACCTCTTTGATATTAAAAGGGTCACCTTTTAATAATATGGAGTTTGGTATAGAGATTCCAGTTTATGGGATTTTTGGTGGTTTTCTTGACCATTTTATTGAGGAGTTTCATAATACATTTGGGTTTGAAAGTGCAACTCGTGAGAATTTTCCTCAAAATTATATGCAGTATAAATTTGTATATAATAACTCAACCTTCATAGATCTCCATTCTGATTCAGGAGGATTAGGGGATATAGTTTTATCAAGCAAATATATTGTAAAAAAAGAAAAAAGATGGACCCCTGCCTTATCATTGAGAGGAGCAATAAAATTTCCTACTGGTAATAGATCTTATGGATTCTCAAGTGGAAAGTTTGATTTTGGTTTAGGTGTTGCTATGCAAAAAAGCATTTCCTCTTTTGTTATCTATGGCAATCTAAATGGAATTTATCCGAGGAATCCCGGCTATCATTTACATCTTGATCCATTTTTATCTATGAATTTAGCTTTAGAGTATTTACTAAAAAAGAATTTCTCTTTAGTGGTTCAGGTAAGTGGTGCAACATCTCCTTTTAATGTTGGTGATAAATCTATAGATGGTTTTAGATCTCAGATTATAGTAGGTCTTTTTTGGGAGATAAAAGAAAATGTTATTATACAGTTAGCTTTTACTGAGGATTTAACACACAATTCTATTCCTGATTTTACGTTTAGCTCTGGGGTAAGGTTTGTTTTTTAAAACCAATTATTTATAGAAGAACTATCTAATGAATTCGCACTCTATTTTTAGGGCGAATTAATTAAAATTAAATAATTTTTTTTTTTAATTTAAAATTTTAATATAAAAAGGGGGATTCAATGTTGTTT
>JAFDIG010000141.1 GCA_019308145.1 Deltaproteobacteria bacterium
ATTGGTTCTGCAATTGGCTCTATTTTTGGTCAGGTTCTTAGGGTAACAGGTTCCCATCTTAGAACATTGGTAGCTTGTGGAACCGCTGCAGGGATTGCTGCTACTTTTAATGCCCCAATAGCAGGAGCTCTTTTTGCTATGGAAGTTATCTTAAGTGATTTCGGCTTTTCACAATTTAGCCCAATAGTTGTATCATCAGTGGCTGCTACAGTTGTTTCGCGCCATTTTTTAGGTGATTTCCCTGCTTTTGTGATTCCACATTATGAATTGGTAAGTGTTTTTGAATTGATCCCTTATGGGATCTTGGGTATTTTATCTGCATTTGTTGCTTTGGTTTTTATCAATCTTTTGTATAAAACAGAGGACTTATTCGATACTATTCCGATCCCAGGATTTTTAAAACCAGCAATTGGTGGATTAGCTATTGGAGCAATTGGAATTTATTTTCCTCATATCTTTGGGGTTGGTTATAATACCATAACTTTGGCTTTAGAGGCACGATTGGCTTGGTACTTTTTATTGTTTTTGGTCTTCTTAAAATTAGTGGCTACATCGATCACCATTGGCTCTGGAGGGTCTGGAGGAGTTTTTGCTCCTTCTCTGTTTTTAGGAGCCAGTCTTGGTGGGCTGGTAGGAACAGCAGTTCATACCTTAATTCCTTTACACACAGCATCTTCTGGTGCTTATGCTTTGGTTGGGATGGGAGCTGTAGCTGCAGGGGCGATGCATGCTCCAATTACTTCAATCCTAATAGTCTTTGAATTAACTAATGACTATAGGATTATCCTTCCCCTTATGACCGCATGTATAATCAGTGTCTTGATTACCACTAAATTAAAGAAGGATTCTATTTACACCTTAAAATTAACCCGCCGAGGAATCAATCTATTTCAAGGCCAAGAGATCAATGTTTTGCGTTCACTTAAAGTGGCTCAAGTTATGAAAATAGATTATGATTTTGTGCATGCTGATACTCCTTTTAGAAAATTAATGGATTTAACAGTTAAAAGCCCTCATTCCAATTTCTTTGTGGTTGATCATCAAAACCATTTGGTTGGTGTAATATCAATTCATGATATTAGGAAGACCATTTATGAGTCAGACCTGTTAGAGCCTATTGTTGTTGCTCATGATTTAATGACACCTGTTAGATATTATTTTACTCCTAATGATACGCTTGATGCTGTTATAATGGCTTTTAGTGAAATAGAGATTGATGAATTGCCTGTTGTTAACGGGGATAACGAGAAAGTTTTAATTGGTACTATCTCTAAAGATGATGTTATTAATGCCTATAATAAAGAGATATTTAAACGAGATATGCTTACATCGGTTTCCAATTATATTAGTTCACTTCAAAAGTTTAGACGCATAGAGATAGGAAATGGTCATGTTTTATGCGAACTCGAAATTCCTGGAGCGTTTGTTAAAAAAACACTAAAAAATTTAGAATTACGTAATCGTTTTGGCATTGAGGTTATCCTAATCAAACAAAATTATAATCCTGAAAAAAAAGAATGGGAAAATGTTATTATTCCTACACCAGATTACCGTTTTAAATTTGGAGATACGATTTTAGTAATGGGTTCACAAGATAGTATTGACAATTTAAAAAAGTTAAAATAATAATTAGCTTGTGTTAAAAAAGGGAGTAATTACATTTAGTCTAACTTTGTCGCTTTAAAAATAAAACAAAAACAGGTAAGATGCTTGTTCTACCAAGATGATAGGGATATGAACTCTAAAAGCTATCAGAGGCATTTCTGGCTGGGGTTATATAATAGTGGAAATATCAAGAACAGCAGTATATTTGTTTATCTATAATGATATGTGTATGTAGAATAAATCATAGGGGCAATTCATAAATTGCCCCTATGATTTAGAAATAAAATTTTTAATTTTAGTATACGCTTTATTTTGCAGTTAAAACTAATAGAAATATTTAAAAAGGAGGAAGAATTATGAAGAAGAGTTTGTTGTTTTTTGTCCTTGTAACCTTCACTGTTTCATGCTTACTATTTGTTTTGCCATTTATGGTTTCCTCAACGTATGCACAGAGTAGCTCTGTCATCCAATCACAAGAGACAAATATACCTGGTGTTGTCTTTGAGTTGATTCAATGTAAACAGAAAAGAGGCATACTTACTATTAAGATGAGAATGAAAAATACATCTTCAAAAACTGCAAATATTTACTGGAACACACCCGATATATCAATTTATCTAATTGATGATTTGAATCGGAAGAAATATTTTATGCTAAAGGATTCTACTGGTGCTCTCATATTTTCAGGAGATTCATATCGTATATCGCCTAAAAGTAGCATTATAACATGGTATAAATTTCCAGCGCCATCCCCTGAAGTAAATGAAATAACTTTTGTTATCCCGGGTTGCACACCATTTGAGGATATCCCTATAAAAAAATATAAATAGGAGCTATTAAATATGAAAATAAGGATAACTTGTTTGTTTTTCTTTATTTTTTCTCTTTTGTATCCTTTTAGTTTATGGGGAGGCTCAAATTATGGGAAACTGGTTTCTGACTCCTCACAGGTTACGAGTGCTGCTTTGGAATCGTTAAAGAAATTAGGAGCTAAAAGAGGTGCTGTGACAATAAAAGGAAGTGCTGTAACAATAAAAGGAGGTGTAGTTGATATTATTGGGTTCCCAAAGGGAATTGTTGGAGGTGGGACAGGGTTTTCTGGGAAGGTAGCTGGTGTTCAAGGGATTCTAAAAGAACTTAATGCAAAAGTTACAAAGCGAGAGATAAAAATAGAGCTTCCAAGTGATATTCTGTTTGATTTTGATAAATATAATATTCGTCCAGATGCAAGGGAATCCTTGAGTAAGGTTGCTAAGGTAATCAAGGCATATCATCCAAAAAGTGTTCTTATTGAAGGGCATACCGATTCCAAAGGGAGTGCAAAATATAATTTACGTCTCTCCTTGAAAAGGGCTAATTCAGTTAAGAGATGGCTTATTGAGAAGGAGAATGTAAGAGGTATTCTTTTTAGGATTAAAGGATGGGGAGAAAGCAGACCAAAGGCTACTAATAGAACAGCAGAGGGGAGACAAAAAAATAGAAGGGTGGAGATAACCATTAAAAGATAAGAGAATCAAAACGTGAGAGGAAATTGGTAGAAGTAGATACTCTATAAATGAGAATATAAAATGTTTATTTAATTAATTTACATTTCTGTTTTTTCAGTGAGAACTGATTTACTCTAAAAAATTTTTCTGTTTAAGTACGTAGGCTCGTATTTTAAAGCCGAGCCTACGTCTTTTTTGTTGCTGGTAGGATATATTTAAAGACCGTAGAATGGAATTTTACATCTCATTTTTTAATAGATAACCTTAAAGATATATAGGGATTTGGGTTTCTCACTTTGCAAAATCTAAGTTAATTATTAAAAGGAGAGAAAAAATATAGTTATCCTGCAAGCCTTTTCTCAAAACCCTCTAAAAGGATTTTCCTTAAAAAATGGCCTGTATATGAATTTTTATTTTCAGCAACCTCTTCAGGCGTACCAGTTGCTATAACTTCCCCTCCTTTATCACCACCTTCTGGACCTAAATCAATTATATAATCAGCTGACTTTATAACATCAAGATTATGTTCAATAACAATGATTGTATTTCCTTGATCTGTAAGACTGTTTAGAACCTCTAAAAGTTTCTTAATATCATCAAAATGAAGTCCTGTAGTTGGTTCATCAAGGATATACAAGGTTTTTCCTGTGCTTTTTTTAGAGAGTTCTCTTGAAAGTTTGATCCTTTGAGCTTCACCTCCTGACAATGTGGTTGCAGGTTGTCCAAGTTTTATATAACCTAAACCTACTTCATAAAGGGTTAAAAGTTTTGTTTTTATAGAAGGAATCTTATCAAAAAAGTTGAGCGCTTCTTCAACTGTCATATCCAATACATCTGCTATTGATTTCCCTTTGTACTTTATCTCAAGGGTCTCCCTGTTGAATCTTTTTCCTTTACACTCATCGCAGGTTACATAAATATCTGGCAAAAAATGCATCTCAATCTTTATAATTCCATCTCCTCGACAGGCTTCACACCTCCCACCTTTTACATTAAAACTAAAACGGCCTGGTTTATAACCCCTAGCCCTTGATTCAGGAAGTTGTGAATATAAGTCCCTGATATATGTAAAAACACCAGTATAAGTTGCGGGATTGGAACGGGGAGTCCTCCCTATAGGTTGCTGGTTGATGTCAATTACTTTGTCTATCTTTTCTATCCCTTCAATTGTATCAAATTCACCTGCTTTTTCACGTGAGTGATAAACCCTTTGTGCAAGAGCCCTATAAAGAGTATCAATAACCAAAGTTGATTTTCCTGAGCCAGAAACCCCTGTAACGCAAATAAAAAGCCCTAAAGGAAAAGAAACAGTGATATTTTTCAGATTGTTTGCCCTTGCTCCACGAATGGTTAGCATACCTTTTTTAGGCTTTCTCCTTATCGATGGGATTGGAATGATCCTTTTTCTTGCAAGATATTGACCTGTTAGAGATTTTTCGCATTTTATCAATTCATCAGGAGGCCCAGAAAATACCACTTCTCCTCCTGCTTCTCCTGCGCCAGGTCCCATATCGACAACATGATCAGCGCTTAAGATAGTTGTTTCATCGTGCTCAACCACTATTACTGTGTTTCCTAAATCCCTTAAATGTTCAAGAGTTTGGATAAGTCGTCTGTTATCCCTTTGATGAAGTCCAATGGATGGTTCATCTAATATATAAAGTACTCCAACAAGAGAAGATCCTATCTGAGTGGCTAATCTGATACGTTGCCCTTCCCCTCCTGATAAAGTAGAGGAAGCTCTGTCAAGAGAAAGATAGTTCAGCCCTACATTGATTAGAAAAGAGAGCCTCTCCTTTATCTCTTTTAAAATAGGTTTGGCAACTATCTCATCTTTTCCTTTAAAGCGAAGTTGATTGAAAAATTGATATGCCTCTTCAATTGAAAAAGAGACAATATCTGCAATAGACTTGCCTTCTATCTTTATAAAAAGTGATTCTTTCCTAAGCCTTGTACCTCCACATTCTGGGCAAGGTGTTTTGTTCATATATCTTTCTATATCTTCTCTTATATCATAGGAGTCGCTTTCGTTATATCGGCGTTCAAGGTAAGGGATGACACCTTCAAATGGTTTATAATAAAATCTCTTTTTACCTTCTGTTTCAAAATAAAATCTTATCTTTTCATTCCCTGATCCATATAAGAGAATATGCTGAACATTCTTAGGAAGATCTTTAAAAGGGGTATAGATATCAAATTTATAATGCTCAGAAAGGGCATCTAGTATCTGAAGAAAGAAAAATGAATGGCGATTTGCCCACGGCAAGATTGCTCCCTCTCTTATTGATAATTCTTTGTTAGGGACTATAAGATCAGGGTCAAAAAACATCATGGTACCTAAACCATCACATTTAGGACAAGCACCATGAGGATTGTTAAAAGAAAACATTCTTGGGGATATTTCTGGGTAGCTTATTCCACAATCTATACATGAGAATCTCTCAGAAAAGATGATCTCATTTTTACCATCAATCTCTATACGGATAAGCCCATCAGAAAGAGAAGATGCAATCTCCAAGGAGTCTACCAGCCTATTTCTTATTCCATCTTTCAGGATAAGTCTATCTATCACTACGTCAATATCATGTTTTTTATTTTTATCAAGCACAATATCTTCTTCAAGTTCTCTCATCTCTCCATCAATCTTAACCCTTACACATCCATCTTTACGTAGCCTCATTAATTCACGTTTGTATTCACCCTTTTTCCCTCTTGCAATTGGAGCCATCACAATGATTCTGCTTCCT
>JAFDIG010000142.1 GCA_019308145.1 Deltaproteobacteria bacterium
ACCCTCATTGCTTCTGTTGTATAAAGTTGACTATTTCTACTTTACAGGTTCAATGCAAACAGGTTTGCTTTATATCTCAACTAAAGGAGAAAGCATCTTTTTTGTAAAAAAATACCTAAAAAGGGCAAAGGAAGAGTCTCCTTTTCCCTTGATTCTTCCCTTATCTTCATATAAAGATCTCCCCAAATTAATAAAGGATTATGTAGGCTTTATCCCGAAAAGAATAGGTATAGAGTGGGATGTTGTATCTGTTGCTGATTACATGAGAATGCAAAAGCTTTTTCCTGAAGTTGAACTTGTTGATGCAACACCCATAATAAGGGAAATCAGAAAAAATAAATCTCAATATGAGATCAACAAGATGAAAAAAGCGGGTCTGCTTGGCAAAAAGATATATGAAGAAGGAAGGAACTTCTTAAAAGAGGGAATGAGCGAGATAGAATTTGCAGGGATATTGGAGGCTATTGCTAAGAAAAATGGCCATGAAGGGCTTTTAAGAATGAGGGGTTTAAATGGTGAAGCCTATACCTGGTGTGTTCTATCAGGAGAATCTGGGGGGATTATATCTTCTATTGACGCCCCAACAGGTGGATTTGGCTTATCCACTGCTTTTCCTCTTGGGGCAAGCAGAAAAAAGATAAAAGCACATGAACCCATTTTGGTAGATTTTGGGGCTGTTATAGAAGGTTATCAGGTTGATCAGACGAGGATCTATTCTATTGGGGATCTGCCAGATAAGTTCGTTGACGCATATAATGCTGCAAGAAAGATAGAAAAAAGTGTAATTGATGCAGCAAAACCAGGAACTCCATCTGAAAATATCTATTATCTTTCATTACAAATGGCAAAAGATTTAGGCTATAGTGATTATTTTTTAGGTCCTAAAGGGGCTAAAGTTACTTTTGTTGGACATGGGATCGGGATCGAATTAAATGAGCTCCCTTTTATTGCAAAAGGTCATAAATATCCAATAGAGGAAGATATGACCTTTGCAACAGAGATAAAGCTGATCTTCCCAAATGAAGCAGCAATAGGTATAGAAAATACAGTATGGATAAAAAAAGATGGGTATGAAAAACTCACACCCATCTCTGAAGAGATCCTTTTAGTTTAGATATTCATTACAAGTAGCAGAGTAATAACTAAGTTCAGAAGTATAACTTTTTATAATTTTATTTTTAACCATTAGAAAATTTTATTGGTCGGATAAAAAACCAACCTGCAATATTTTTAATTTTAACTCGTCCACACTTCATTTTTCCGCATAAACGAGTTATTACTCTGATATTTTAAGTTCAAGATTTATTATTTCTCCTCTTTTAAACCCCATGGCATGAAAAAATTGAAGTAACTCCCAATCATTCCATTTTACTAAAGTATAAACTGTTTTTACCCCGGTTATATCACTTTGTTCCTCTTCTGGAGTAGTTTCACGGCCTGTAGTTTTTAAATTTTTTATCAAAGCCTCCATTAATGCTCTTCCAACCCCTCTGTTTTGATACTCAGGATCAACCCCTATTGTATCAATCCACCCTACAGAATCCGGGATTCCAAACTCCCATCCACTAACATTACTTAATACAAATCCTACCACTTTATTATCAACCTCAGCTACTAAAGAAGGGGTAGGATAGATATCAGAAAGTTGAATTTTTCTTTTCCAGTATTCAGGCCTATTTTGGCCTAATACCTTTTTATCAATTTCTACTATTGCATCAAGGTCACCTGGGTCCAATGCTCTAATCTTAAGATTTTCTAATACCATGATTTTTCCTCCAAAAATAATTAGATTTATTGATAACTCTAAAAATTTTGTAATTCTATAAAAAGATCAATTTTTCTAAACTTCTTTATATATATATATATAAAAGATTTTCAGGTTGTCAATCGAATTAAATTTTTTTTAAAAAATTTAGATATATTTTCTCCATTTTTATAATATTTTTAAAAAATTATGGAGATGAAACATTAAAGTTCTGCTGAAGCAAAAAGGAAAATAAAATTTAGGAATTTGAAATTAAGGAAATAGATACGATAAATTTTTAAAAACCTGTTATGATTTTTAAAGGAAAATTTTACTTTTTAGCTATAAAAACCAAAATAGCAAACTTTACAAGAATTATTTTAAATTTAATTAATTCACACATTATCTATTTTATGGGCTAATTAGTGTATACATCATTTTTTATGAATTATTTACTTAAAATTAATCTGAGCTCCTCAAAAGATAGGCTTCCTAATCTAAAAAAAATATCCTTGAGCATCTCGATACTATCCCCACCCATAAATTTACCACGGTCTACCTCTCTTGTATAAAAGCGCATTCTGGGAGTTGCATCACCTTGTGCAAAGATCTCATATATAACACCACCAGCTACTTTACCTACACCTAAACCAGGCAATAAAATTCTACCTGCCTTAGAGCCAGGATCGCACTCAACAACTGCCCCCCTAATGATCAAAGTGGCTTCATTAGAATGAGACGAACCAGGTGTTGTAGGTGAAAGACCTACAATTACCTTCCAGTTTTGTCTTTGTAAAGTGCGACAATTGCTAAAAAAAGTCTCCTCAAATTCATGAACAAAAGGCTTATAATTAAAAGAGGGTTTTTCAGGCAATATAGTCCAAAATCTTTCAACTTTTAGAATTTTATATGAGTTAAAAGGGAAGTTAACATCTATCCAAACCATACCATTATCTGTCTTTTTCATATCCATGGTGTAGATTTTAAGATCAAAATTTTTTTCTCCATAATCAAGAAAACTTAATGGATATTCTTTAACCTCAGATTTTTCTACATTAAATAAACCACAGCTATTAAAAGATAAGAGAATTAAAAAAATTAATATAAAATAAAAAATCCTTTTTTTATTCATAATTTTATCCTCAACTGATCTGCCCAAAAAATAAGGTTAAGACAGAATAAAAATTTCTTTATATCTTATTAAATGGAATAAAAGGTGTCAAGCTTTGCTTTTTTATAATATAATGTTTGACAGAAATAAAATAATCCTTTATAAATAAAATCTTAATTTTAACAACCTTTAAATGATTTAAGAGTTTTATTTTATCGTTAGAAAGGAAAAAAATATGAAGTTAGATGAAATTGTGATATCAAGAGCTATTATTGAACGATATACAAATAAACTTTTATCATGTTTAAATAACGATGTTGCCATTGTTGGCGGTGGTCCTGCTGGTTTAGTTGCAGGATATTTTCTTGCAAAAGCAGGGAAAAATGTTGTTCTTTTTGACAAAAAATTATCTATCGGCGGTGGAATGTGGGGTGGTGGTATGATGTTTAATGAAATAGTGGTTCAGGAAGAAGGGAAGAAGATATTGGATCTCTTTGATATTGAAACAAAAAAATGGCAGGAAGACTATTATACTGCTGATTCGATTGAGTCAGTCTCTGCTATCTGTTTTAAAGCAATTAAAGCAGGGCTTAAGATTTTTAATCTGATTACAGTTGAAGATGTAGTGATTAGAGAAAATAGAGTGGATGGTCTTGTAATCAATTGGACTTCTGTTGAGATGGCAGGGCTTCATGTAGACCCTTTAACAATAAAGGCAAAATTTATAATAGATGCTACAGGACATGACACAGAGGTAATAGCTGTTATTCAAAAGAAGGTGGATACAAAGCTTCTTACTCCATCAGGGAAAATTGAAGGTGAAAAATCGATGTGGGCAGAAATTGCAGAGCAAAAAACAATTGAAAATACTAAAGAGGCTTTCCCAGGTGTTTTTGTTGCTGGCATGGCTGCTAATGCTACATTTGGATCTTTTAGAATGGGGCCTATCTTTGGTGGGATGTTGCTCTCAGGGAAAAAAGCAGCAGAACTTATTATCGAAAGATTATAAAAAAATATATAAATACAACATCAAATTTATATTCAAAAGAGTTTAAGGATTCTATCAGCTCTGAAACTCCGCTCTTCATTTCTAAGATAACAAAAAGCATTAAGATAAATATTTTCTTTATAATATATAATTGCATGAGGGGAAATTAGTCGTTCTGAGCTTTTCCCCAAACTATTTATATACACTATTTTTATTTTTTCCTTTTTTTCAATTGCCTTTGTCACTCTTTCAATAAATAAAAAACCATTCTCACCTCTTTGAAATTGATATGAATTGAATTTATATAATTGACCATTGATTTTAACAAGTTCATAAAAAGGAGTATTCCATCTACCCTTTAATCTCTTAATACACTCTCTAAAAATTTTAAAACAGATCGTGCTGTCAGTTAGTGCTCTATGTAATCCATCTGCTTCAAAGTCAAAATACTGAGAAATGGTTTCAAGTTTATAGTTTGGAATATATGGAAATAAAAAACGGGTAAGATTTCTTGTATCAAGTATAATATTAGAAGGAGGAACTATATTAGATCTTGCCAACTCACAGGAGATAAAGTCAGCATCAAAAGTTGCTACATGTGCAATGAGAACACTATCTTTGATAAAACTTAAAAAAGATGGTAGTACATCTTCGATCCTTGGCATATCTGCTACCATTTCATCGCTTATATGATGAATATAGTAAGCGTCCTTAGGGATTGAGCATCTGGGATTTATAAGCTGATTAAAATAAGCTTCTATCCTATCCCTTTTGAATTTAACCCCTCCTATCTCTACCACTCTATTAGTAGGTGGGAAAAGTCCTGTGGTTTCAAGATCAAAAGCAACAAAGCTTATCTCACCGATTGGAATTTTATTTAACTCTTCTTTTGTTAATAGCTCAAAAATAGTTTTCCCCATTTAGTTTTAAGTGCCTCTTTTACCCTTTTTTTCCCAATAAATGGATACCAGTACCAATCATGATAAATAATTGATGCTAAATATGACCATGGCGTGATAAAACTTCTTAGCAAGAGTTTTTCAGCAAATTTTAATGGTCCCCAATATATCATTTTCTGACCTTTGCTTGCAAAGGTATTCTTACCTTTTGTGAAATGAAGATTTATATCGGAAATATCCTCCCCTACTATATCGATCTCATTAATCTCCCCGACACCTAAACCTGCTTCATGCGAAATCCTTATAAATGGTAGTTCCATTGGCTCAAAACCCATAATCTTTGCTGCTACTGCATCAATAGCTACCTGGTCAGCACTGGCAAGGAGAATATCAGCTTCATGTATCTCCATACATCTTGGGCCTGGCCCATCTCCAGCAAACGTGCCATCCATTACAGCAAATATTCCAGGATGTATCTCTTTCTGGATGGTAAGAAGATCTACAAGCGTTTCATGTATTACTGAATGTGTCCAGTGCCTTTTTTCATGAAGCAATCCCCCAAAAGCGTTCTTCATTGCGCCTGTCATAGTAGTAAAAACGTGTGTCTTTAAGGTAGGAAGATGGATTATATTATCACCAATAAGCCGTTTTGGTATCTGGATACCATCAGTAAATATCTTATCAAGTGCAAGCATTTTCCCTTTCGGATTGTATGTTATCCACTCTTCATTTTCATACAAGTGAATATTTTTAACCCCATATTTTTCTAAAACTTTCTTATGTTTATTATTAATCTCCCCCTTTTTAGCACTTACTACTACTGTTCTGTTATGAGCACCATATATCTTATCCTTTTCATAACCTCCATTTAAAAGGGTTTTTATCACTCCTTCTAACTGCCATGGTGTAGTGGAGCAAGCAGGATAAAATATATGCCATGAGATATTGATCTTTAAAGCAATATCAGCCTCTTTTACAAGATACTTTTCATAATCAGCTAATTCCATAACCTTTTTTATATCTTCAAAAATTGTTTCTGGTTTTGTTTTTATAACTGCTACCTTTGATTTATGCATAAAAATCACCCC
>JAFDIG010000143.1 GCA_019308145.1 Deltaproteobacteria bacterium
AGAATATCTTCTTCATTATGCTTTTGATCAAAGGGCAAGTGATATTCATATTGAACCAAAAAGGGATAATTCTATTACAAGATTCCGTATTGATGGGATGTTGCATCAGATCCACACAATGCCAAAAATTGTTCACAATGCTGTAGTATCCAGGATAAAAATGTTAGCGAGGATGGATATTGCTGAGAAAAGACGACCTCAAGATGGAAGAATAAAAACAAGTCATAATGGTCGAGAAATAGAACTTAGGGTCTCTTCCTTACCTGTTGCTTTTGGCGAAAAGCTTGTAATAAGAATATTCGATCCTGATATATTGATGCAGGACCTTGAAAATTTAGGATTTTTCCCTCGTGAGCTTGAATTGTTCAAAACGTTTATTGCTCAACCACATGGAATTATTTTGGTTACAGGCCCTACCGGGAGCGGGAAAACAACAACACTTTATTCTTCTCTTAAGGTTCTATCAACTGTAGAGGTAAACATTGTAACAATTGAAGAACCTATTGAAATGATATGTGAGGAGTTTAATCAGGTAAGTGTTCAACCACAAATAGGGCTTACTTTCGCAAATATCTTAAAGACAATATTAAGACAAGATCCAGATATTATCATGGTCGGTGAGATTAGGGATTTGGAAACTGCTGAAAATGCTATTCAGGCTGCTCTCACAGGTCATTTAGTCTTTTCAACTCTTCATACAAACGATGCTCCTACAGCTATCACAAGGCTTGTAGACCTTGGTGTTCCCCCTTTTCTTATATCATCAACAGTTATAGGAGTTATGGCGCAGAGGCTTGTGAGAAAGATATGCCCAAGCTGTCAGAAGTCTATCCCTTTAGGAGCAGAAGAGATTGAAATATTAGGAATAAAGCAATTTGAGAAAAGGCCTCCTTTAGTGAAGATAGGAGAAGGTTGCCCAGATTGTAGATGGACTGGTTATAAAGGAAGAACAGGACTTTTTGAGGTTATGGAAATAACACCTCAAATTAGAGAGATGATCCTCTCTAATGTGGATGTCGAGAAGATAAGGATTCAAGCCAAAAAAGATGGGATGATAACCCTTAGGGAGTATGCTATCGAAAAGATGTTAAGAGGTGTTACCACATTTGATGAGGTTATAAGGGTGACAGGGATGTAAAAATTTTCCTTTTATGTTTATCTATTGATAAAAAATTAAAAATTGATTGCCCAAATATCATTCTTGATATAAAGTATAAAATAAGAAAGATTTAATAACCTTTTTACTTTTATTTTTGCCGTTTATGGAAAACCAGCATCCCTTTACAAGAGTAGGGCAACAAGCTTTTAGAGTTGCTACAATCACTGGAGAAATATTTATATTTCTCATTAAAGCTATTTCCCGTTCTATATTTTCAACTGTAATTATCCAACAGATTATTCGCCAGATATATTTTATTGGTGTAAGATCGTTACCTCTTGTAACTATCTCTGGTTTTGCTATTGGTGTAGTCATGGCTATGCAGACAATAGGACTTCTGACTCGTTTTGGTGCTACTACCTATGTTGCTGTAGTGGTTGGGCTCTCTATGGTAAAAGAACTTGGACCAGTAATCACTGCTTTGATGGTAGCAGGGAGAGCTGGTTCAGGTATGAGTGCAGAGATAGGTTCTATGAAGGTTACCAATCAGATTGATGCATTAAAAGTCTTAGCAGTTGATCCTGTTCGATATCTTGTTACTACACGTATTGTGGCTACTGTGGTGGTTTTGCCTATCCTTACTGCTATAGCAGATGTGGTGGGTATAGGTGGTGGTATGTTGATGGGAGTAACGCAAGGTGGTATTGGGACACGCCTCTATATTGAAACTACCTTTCGCTTTATTAAGTTAGAAGATATTCTATCTGGTCTTTCAAAAACTATTATTTTTGGACTGCTTATTGCTCTTATTGCAACCTATGAAGGTTTTAAAACTAAAGGAGGGACAGCTGGTGTTGGATTAGCGACTACTTCTACTATGGTGCTTTCGTCTCTTTTGATCTTTATTTCTGATGTTTTTTTAACAAAATTGATGCTTATTATCTTTTAAGAAATGGAAAAAGATAACAATATAATAAAGGTAATAGGAGTTAGTAAAAGATTTGGTGAGCAGGAGGTTTTCAAAGGGCTTAGCCTATCAGTTCGAAAAGGGGAAATATTTGTAATTATGGGTGGGTCAGGGACCGGCAAAAGTGTACTTTTAAGCATGATGGTTGGTTTAAATACCCCTGACGAGGGAAAGATTATTATTGATGATATGGAGATAACAAAGTTTAAAAAACAAAAAGAGTGGACTTCTTTATGGCTTAGGGTAGGATTCTTATTTCAAGGGTCTGCTTTGTTTGATTCAATGAATGTTGAGGAGAATATATCTTTTCCCCTTTATGTCCATTCAGACTTAAAAGAAAAGGAGATAAAAGCTCGAGTTAAGGATTTATTAAATATGGTAGGATTGCCAGGGATAGAGAAAAAAAAGATTTCAGAATTATCTGGTGGTATGCAAAAAAGAGTGGCATTAGCAAGAACTATTGCTTTAAATCCTAATATTGTATTTTATGATGAACCAACTACAGGGTTAGATCCTATTACATCTGACAATATAGGTCTTCTTATTCGTGATTTAAAACATCGTCTCTCCAATACAAGTGTTGTTGTTACACATGATGTTAGGTTATCATATCGCATTGCTGATAGGATGGCACTTCTTCATGACGGTAGAGTAACAGCTATTGGTACAGTATCAGAGATGAAAGCAAAAAGGGATCCATTAGTTAGGCGTTTTCTTTTTGGATAAAAAGATGAAAAAGGCAGGCTTAACTAATTTAGTAATTAAGTAAATTTTTTTAAAATTATAAATTATAACTGATTAAAAATTTAATAGTTACCCTTTCGCTTATTTTTAATGGATTGTTTTATTAAATATCTCTTAAAAGGAGAGATTGATGAAACAAGTTAAAATATCTAAAATGGAAACATTGGCAGGGTTTTTCCTTTTATTTGGTATGGGACTTATCTTTATCATGATTTTTGCTGTTGCATCAAAACAGGAAATCTTTGAAAGTAGATATAAAGTCATCACAATTTTTAACAAGGTAAGTGGCCTTCAAGAGGGAGCATCTGTAAGGTTGGCAGGTATAAAGGTAGGAAATGTTGAGTCTCTTGAGTTTACCCCAGCTGGCAAGGTAAAGGTTATAATGAGTATAAGGAAAAGATATGAAAAACAGATCAGGTCTGATTCAATTGCTTCTATTGGGAGTGTTGGACTTTTAGGGGATAAAAGTATTGAGATTACAGTAGGTAGCAGAAGCGCAAAGAAGATTTCCCCTATGGGAGTAATAAAGAGTGTAGAGCCAGTTACCTTATCAGATATAATTGATAAAGCAGCACCCTATAAAGTAAAGATTGATAGTATACTTACAAATCTTGACATTGTTATTAAAGATTTGAGCGCTAAAGAAGGGGATCTCTTAAGATCGATTTGTAGTGCAAAAGAGATCTTATCTAAGGTCTCAGAAGGAAAGGGAACATTGAGTGCTTTGATTAACGAAAGGGAGCTCTATAGTGAGGCATCTCAATTAATCAACTCAGGAAATAGGGTTTTAAGTAACATAGAGGATGTAACAAAGGATCTTAAAGCTACTATTGCCTCTTGGAAAAAAGCTTCTAAAAAATTACCAGAGATAGCAAATAATATAAAGTCAGCTACCAAACAGATAGATATGCTCACAACAAATTTGGAGGCTGCATCAAGAGATATCTCTTCTATTGTGAAGGATGTTAGCGTTGTTATAAAAAGAGTGCAAAGATCATCAAGGGAACTTCCTTCTACAATGGAAAATGCAAAGGAAGGTATCTCTGATTTTAAAACAGTTTTTAAGGCTGCTAAAAAAAATTGGTTGATAAGAGGATATATAAAAAAGCCTGAAAAGTCTAAAATCATTAGATTGGATAGTGATGAGACAATCAGATAAGTTTACAATATTTATTATTTTCATAATATTTTTTATAGCATCCTGTGCTTCACCACCAAAAAGGGAGACCTTAAAGGATAAAGCTGTTCTTTTAAGTCAAAAAGCAGGAGAACGTTTTAAAGAAGGAGATTTTGATAAAGCATTAGAGCTTGGTTTTGCTTCACTTGATCTGAATAAAAGGGTTGACCATTTAGAAGGTATTGCAACAGATTTTAATAATATAGGTTTAATATATTATAAAAAAGGAGATATAGAGATTGCTAAAAGATATTTTCAAGAGGCAAATCAAATTTATTCCTATTTAGGACATATTTCTGGCATGGTTACAACACTCAACCATGAAGGTCTGGTGGCAATGAAGGAGGCTAAGTATAGAGAGGCAGAGGAACTGTTTATAAGCGCCTTGAATTTAGCCAAAAATAACAAGGATAAAAAAGGTGAAGCCTTTTCTCTTAATAATTATGCTCTCTTACTTTTAAAGGAAGGCTCTTTAGATGAAGCTTTTAAATATTTTGATAAAGCATACATCCTTGATAAGGATATGTATGAGATTCTGTTTTACAAAGGATTGATAAAAGAAAAACAGGGAAGTATGAATATAGCAGCTAATTTCTATAAACGTGCACTTGAAATTGCTAAAGAAGATGAAAACTCTATTTTTGTTGCAAAATGTTTGGACGGATTAGCTAATCTTTATTTTAAGAAAAAAGATTATAAGAAGGCGATTTTTTATCAAAGAAGAACATTATGGGTACACCAATCACTTGGTTTTAGGGATAAAGTTGTTAAAGATTTGTTAAAGATTGCTAAAATTTATCAGGAAAAAGGAGAGAAGAAAAAAGCAGAAGAGTTTTTCTTTAAGGCGAAAAAAGTAAAAAGAAAGCTAAAATGATCTTTTAAGGAGTAATGAAAAAGAATTCTTACAAATTTCTTTTTACTTCAGATTTACATGGGAATAGATATTATTATGATCTATTACTTAATATAGTAAAAGAAGAAAGAACCGATTATTTACTTTTTGGAGGCGATTTGCTACCATCTGTATCATCTTCTAATAGCTATTTTGAAATGCTTTATGCCCAAAAGGAATTTGCTAAAGAATATTTTATTCCTTTTGTTCTGTTTTTAGAAAATGAGTTACCAAATCTTAATATTTATTATATTCCTGGCAATTTTGATTTTAAATTCCCCTTCTTTTATCTTAAAGAAAAAAATAATAAAAGATTTATGGAATTATCATTCAGAATAACCTTTATAGATGATAACCATTTTTTGTTTGGATATCCATTTGTCCCTCCAACACCATTTCGTCCAAAGGATTATGAAAAATTGGATGATAAAAATAGATCTTTTCCTTCTCAAAAGATACCTTCTTACATTACCAAATCTGATAAGCTTATACCAGTTATGCCAGAAGAACTCCTTAAGAATAATAGGGGCACTATAAAAGACGATCTTTTTGGTTGGCATATAAAAACATCGTGGGAAGCTGGGATTGGTATATTTCACAGTCCCCCATATGAGACTTATTTAGATCGTATAGATGGCTCTATACCATGTGGCAGCAGAGCTGTTACCGAATTTATTATAAAGAATCAACCTTCTATTACTTTACATGGACATATCCATGAATCCATTGCAATAACAAAAAGATTTTCTCAAAGGATTGGCAAAACTCTTTGTATGAATCCTGGACAGAAAATATTTGGTTTTCATTATATAACTTTTGAGTTTCCCCCTCTTGATATGATAGAGTTGCATATAGTTAGTTAGGTCACACTAAAAAACAAAGGGTGAACTAATTAAAATTAAAACAATTTAGGATGGCTTTTTATAATATTTTTTTCATTT
>JAFDIG010000144.1 GCA_019308145.1 Deltaproteobacteria bacterium
AGATCCAGCCATGAATAAGCAACACCATCATCTAACTTGGGAAGGAGCTGATAACAGAACTCATTACGTTTTGTAGCATGTTCTCCGTAAAAGGATGTCAGAAGGCTTACAATATATTTAGAATAGTTTCCCCACCAATTTGCGCTCATTGGGTCATGGGTTTTGGGCGTATAATGTTTAATATAAGCTTTTAGTGTAACATCTGAAGCACGAGGAGTTTTCAGATATCCAGGAAGGATATGGAAAAGCAAACAGTGATCGGTTGAACCCTGAACATTAGATTCACCTCTTAATGCATTTACTCCACCACCTGCAACGCCCATATTGCCAAGCAAAAGTTGAATAATAGCCATAGTTCTAATGTTCTGAACGCCAACCGAGTGCTGTGTCCAACCCATAGCATACATAATCGTTCCAGCTTTATCAGGCCTACCAGTAGCAGCATAAGCCTTATACACCTTTATCAAATCTTGTGGACTTGTCCCTGTGATCTTACTCACTTTATCTAAGGTGTATCTAGAATAATGTTTCTTTAAAAGCTGAAACACAGACCTTGGGTCAGTCAATGTTTTATCCTTTTTGGGAATGCCATTAGCATCATATTCAAACGCCCACTTTTTCTTATCATATTTTCTGGTCTTAGGGTCAAATCCTGCAAAAAGTCCATCCTTAAAATAGAAATCTTTATTCACTATAAACGAGGCATTTGTATACTCTGCAACATATTCTTTAAAATAGAGATCATTATCAATGATATACTTAATCATCCCACCAAGAAAAGCAATATCAGTTCCAGAACGAAGAGGAGCATAAATATCAGCCTTTGATGATGTTCGGGTAAATCTTGGGTCAACACTAATTAAAGTTGCACCTTTTTCCTTAGCCCTTGTTACCCACTTGAATGATATAGGATGGTTTTCAGCAGCATTACTACCCATTATGAGGATACAATCACTGTTACCTATATCGATCCAGTGATTGGTCATTGCGCCACGTCCAAACGACTCTGCCAGAGCCGCTACAGTAGCGCTGTGTCAGATGCGAGCCTGGTGTTCTATATATACCAGCCCAAGCCCTCTTAAAAATTTCTGATATAACCAACATTCTTCATTATCAAGAGCAGCACTCCCAACAGATGCAATACCTTCTGTTCTATTAACAATCTGACCCTTTTCATTTTTCATCACAAAACTGGCATCTCTTGATTTTTTGATATTTTTAGCAATCTTATCAAGAGCCCAGTCCCAAGATTTTACTTCCCATTTTGTGCTATATGGAGCGCGATAAAGTACTTTTGTTAAACGATTTTTGTTATTGGCAATCTGATAAAGAGCAGAACCTTTGCTACAAAGAGCACCTTCATTTATAGGATGATCAGGATCACCTTCAGTATTAATAACCTTTCCTTTGCTTGAATGAACAATTATCCCACATCCAACAGCACAATATGGGCATATAGTGGTGGTAGGCGTAATCTTTACAATTTTTGCCGCATCCTTTTTGGCATACTCTTCAATTCCGCCCATCTTAAAGCCAAGGGATGCGCAACGAGACAACGTAATACCACCTATAAAAACTGTTGAAACTTTAAGAAAATCCCTACGACTTAGATCCATTTTTCTTTTTCCCCTCCTTTCCTCCATAAGAGCTTTCCAAGTCTTTGTCAAAAGAAGAACAAAATCAAAAATAACCTATGGTTTAGCATCACCTCCTTCTTCAATTTTTTAACAAAAAAGGAAGCAATTCCTTAGGAATTACTTCCTTTGCATAACAGCAGGAGTAAGGATTACTCCTTTCTCCCTTTCGTCCAATAAAACCTTTTGCCCTTTAGGTTTTAATGGATCGGAAGTATAAAACAATTAATTTTACTTTTTAGATTTTAACAAATATCATACTTTTCAAAAAAGTCAAGTAAAAAAAGCAAGTTTTACGAAAAATAATTCAATGCTATTTAGCCTTTTTTTATTTTTTAAAACAAAAAATTATGAATAATTTATTTTATAAAACATTTTAATAAATTATACTAAAAATAAAACAATTTTATTCAAGTTCAACTTACCCAAAAATTTAATAAAAATAAAAACTTAACCTTTATTTAATAATCAAAAGAGGAATAATGAGAGATAATTGTGGAATATATGTAACCAAAAAAAGCACAAAGATTGAAGTTAAAAGAAATGGGATGATGGCTCTGCTTATCTTCTCCAAGCTAATATGAGCAATCGAGCAAGCCACAAAAAGACAAACACCTAAGGGTGGGGTTGTTAATCCTATAACAAGATTTAGAACCATAATAATCCCAAAATGAATTGGCTCAATACCAAGTGAAGTGGCAAGCGGAAGAAGTATTGGGGTTAGAATTATAAGAGAAGCAGTTGTCTCAAGAAAAGTGCCAACAAAAAGAAGAAAAATATTTATAAATAAAAGAATTAACCATTTATTATGAGTAAAAAACAAAAAGAGATTAGCTACCTTTTGGGGAATCTGTTCATGAGCTATAATCCACCCAAAAATAGAAGCATTAGCAATAACCAGCATGATAATAGAAGTAGTTATCCCGCTTTCAATAATGATATGAGGTAAATCTTTTATCTTAAGCTCTCCATAAACAAAAAAACCAACAAAAAAAGCATAAAAAACAGCCACAACCGCTGCTTCTGTAGCAGTAAATATACCAAATACAATACCACCTATAATAATTACAGGCATTATTAAAGCTAAACTTGCTTCTTTTAGTGTTACAAAAAATTCTCTTATTCCAACTTTTTTCCCTTTAGGATAACCTCTTTTAACAGAGATTATATAAGCAACTCCAAGAAGAGAAAAACCTAATATCACCCCTGGGATAATCCCTGCTAAAAATAGTTTACCAATCGATACCCCTGCATAAACACCATAGATAATCATGGGAATACTTGGTGGAATAATAGGACCAACTGTTGAGGAAGAAGCTGTTATTGCAGCAGAAAAATCAACATCATATCTCTCTTTTACCATTGCTGGAATAAGTATTGTTCCCATAGCAGATGTGTCAGCAACCGCTGCCCCTGTTATGCCTGCAAAAAACATGGATGCGACCACATTAACCATAGCAAGCCCTCCTCGGATTGAACCAACTAAGATATTTGAAAATCTTATAAGACGTTTTGTTATCCCACCTCTATTCATAAGAGAACCTGCAAGCATAAAAAAGGGAACAGCCATCAACGGAAAGGAATCTGTACCTGAAAACATTTTTTGCGGGATAATAAGAAGAGGTATATCAGGTTTTATGAATAAACATGCAAGAGAGGAAATACCAAGGCAAAATGCTACTGGAATCCCCATAATAAGAAAAAGTAAAAAAGATATCCCCAAGAGCCAAATCATAGATTAACTTTTGATCCTTTCTGAGATATCAGCTATTAAATGTATGATCATCAATAAAGACCCGACAGGTATAGCTGCATAAGGATATGCCATCCTTATTCGCATGGCAGGAGAAAACTGAAAAAAGGTGAATCTACAAAGTGAGACCCCTTTTATAGTTACAACAATAAGAAAAAAAAGAATAAAAAAAGAAGATGAAAATTCTAAAATTTTTCTAAAATTATTAGGTGCTTTATTAAGCATAAATTGAACACCAATATGATAACCGCTTTTAAAAGCAATGGAAGCACCAATAAAGGATATCCAAACTAAAAGGTATCTTGAAAGTTCTTCAGACCAAAAAAGGGAGTGTTTAAAAACAAATCTTAAAATCACCTGGGCAAAAACAACTATTGCCATCAAAGAAACAAGAAAAAAGAGTGAACTTCTTGCAATCTTATCAATTAGGTGACTAATTTTTTCCACTATTTTAAGATATCTTTTTATTTTGTATTGATAATTTTATTAATCAGATCCTTTCCAAACCTATTCTCATACTTTTTATAAACTGATTCTGTTGCTTTTCTAAATAAAGATTTATCAGGGGTTGTCACCACCATGCCCAACTCTTTTAGCTCTTTTAACATCCTTGCCTCATTTTTTCTGATAAAATTCTTTTCATATCTTCCTGCCTCCCATGCAGCTTCAACTAAAGCTTTCTTATAATTTTTGGGCATTTTATCGAATTTTTTCTTATTCATCAAAATCAAGGCTGGCGAGTAAAAATGTCCTGTTAATGCTAAATATTTTTGAACTTCATATATCTTAAGGGTTCTAATAATATTTATAGGATTTTCCTGACCATCTATAACTCCTTGTTGAAGTGCAGTATAGACTTCTCCCCAAGCCATGGGCGTTGGATCAGCTCCTAATGCCCTAAAGGAATCAATATGAACTTGGTTTTCCATTGTCCTTATCTTTAACCCTTTTACATCTTCAGGTAGATTAATAGGCCTTTTACTATTTGTAAGATTTCTAAAACCATTTTCCCAAAAAGCAAGCCCTTTTATCCCTGCTTTAGAAAGTTTCTCTAAAAGGGATTTTCCTATCTCTCCTTCTAATACTTTATCAACATGGTTGTTATCCTTAAAAAGAAAAGGAAGGTCAACCACAAGCATAGAAGGAACAAAACCACCTACTGGGCCTGTTGATGTTACAACCAAGTCAACCCCCCCAAACTGGAGTTGTTCGATTATCTCTCTTTCCCCTCTTGCAAGCTGGCCCCCAGGGTAAATATCTATGATAATATTACCTTTTGTTTTTTCTTTTAAAAGTTTTGCAAATCTTAAAGCACCAACATGATAAGGTGCCTTTGTGCTAACAACATGACCTAACCTTAATACAATTGGCTTTGCATAAGTAAAGATAGAAAACGTAGAAAAAAGAAAAACAAATAAAAAAATTAAACATAATCGTTTCATTGGATTGCCTCCGCTATTTTAATTAAGAAATTAGTCTTTATCAAAATTTTTTATCTTAAAAAGCTCTTCTTCTTTCATCATGAAGCTATGCTCTTCAGCAGGAAAGATCCCTTTCTTAACCTCTTCACGAAAGGCAACAAAAGCCTCTTGCATGATTTTGCCAATTTCAGCATATCTTTTTACAAACTTTGGAGTAAAACGGTCAAAAAGTCCTAAAAGATCATGGGTTACCAATACCTGCCCATCACAAAAAGAACCAGCACCAATCCCAACAGTTGGCACAGAAAGGGTTTCAGTTACAATCCTTGCAATCGGAGCTGGAACGCATTCTAACAATACAGAGAATGCTCCTGCATCTTCTAAGGCTTTTGCATCTTCTATAATCTTTTGAGCAGCTATAGCATCTTTTCCTTGAACCTTAAATCCGCCAAGTTGAGAGGCTGTCTGAGGTGTTAGCCCTATATGAGCCATTACAGGAATACCTGCCTTAACAATAGCCTCTACTGTATCCTTCACTTGCACTCCCCCCTCTAATTTAACAGCATCAGCACCCCCCTCTTTTAAAAATCTGCCAGCATTTTCTATAGCCTTTTCATAAGATGTATTATAAGACATAAAAGGCATATCCCCGATAACAAATGCTCTTTCTACAGCCCTTGTTACTGCCTTAGTATGGTGTATCATTTCATCCATTGTTACAGGCAAGGTATTCTTATGCCCCATAACAACCATAGCAACTGAATCACCAACCAAGATAACATCTATTTTTGCTTTATCTATAATAAGAGCTGTAGGATAATCATAAGCAGTAAGCATGGAAAATTTTTCCTTATTTTTCTTCATCTCAAATAGATCAGGGATCGTAACCTTTCTATTTGGCATTGAGCTCTCCTTTTAATAATTTTTTTCAATAGTTTTTATCAAATAAGTAATCGTACGATTAACATCCACATTTACCCCAAATTTTTCTGCTTCCCTTATTACCGCTCC
>JAFDIG010000145.1 GCA_019308145.1 Deltaproteobacteria bacterium
TTTACCCCAACTACTACAGCATCCACCTCCCATCTTAACCTGTGTACCAAAAGCCTTGATGCTTCAGATGTTATCCATTTTGATTCCTTTTTATATGTTGCTATTTTGCCATCTAAACTTGTAGCTACTTTTAATGTAACAAAAGGGATCTTTTGGGTGATAAATTTTATAAAAGCTTCATTTAATCTTTTTGCTTCTTCTTCAAGAATCCCCACTGTAACAGGGATGTTATGATCCTGTAAATATTTTATTCCTTTGCCAGAAATTAATGGATTAGGGTCTACCATACTAATAACAGCACGGCTTATCCCTGTTTTTACAATCTCAGGAGCGCAAGGTGGTGTTTTGCCAAAATGAGTACAAGGCTCAAGATTAATATAAAGAGTCGAGCCTTTAAGAGATTCCTTAGCATTATTAATAGCAACTATTTCAGCATGAGGGTTGCCTGCCTTTTTATGAAAACCTTTCGCAATTATTTTATCATCTCTAACAAAAATAGCACCTACCATAGGATTAGGGGATGTTGTTCCCCTACCCTTTTCCGCAAGTCTTAAAACTCTTGCCATCCAATATTCATCTCTAAGCATCTTCGTTTTCATTAGAATGTTCCAAAAGACCTTTTATTTGTTCCATAAATTCATTTATATCCTTAAACTCTCTATATACAGAAGCAAAACGAACATATGCAACTCCATCAATCTCATGAAGATGAGACATTACTTTCTCTCCAATTATTGTAGCAGGAATCTCCTTTTCTCCTGATTCCATAACTTCTTTTTTAATTTTTTCGCATATTTCCTCCATCAATGGTATGCTTATAGGCCTTTTCTCACATGCTTTTTTAATACCATTTAAGATCTTTTCAGGTGAAAACGGCTCCCTTCTCCCATCCTTTTTTATGACCATAGGAAGATGTTCTTCAACTCTTTCATAGGTAGTAAATCGTTCCCCACAGTTGTAACATTTTCTTCTTCTTCTGATCTCATTTTTTTCTTTCAATACCCTTGTATCAACGACTTTATTATCTGAGGAATTACAAAAAGGACACCGCATTACTTCTTCTCTAATTTAAATTGTTCAACTTCAATACCTGATTCTTTGATCATCTTTTTTGAGAGTTCATCTGCATACCCATCTAAATAAACTACCCGTTTTATTCCTGCATTAATAATCATTTTTGTGCAAATAATACAAGGATGATTTGTGCAATAAAGTGTTGCACCTTCAATCTTTACCCCATGAACTGCTGCTTGAATAATTGCATTCTGTTCAGCATGAAGACCGCGACATAACTCATGTCGCTCCCCTGATGGTATCTTTAAAGCTTCTCTAAGGCATCCTATCTCTAAACAATGTTTAAGTCCAGTAGGAGCACCATTATAACCAGTAGCTAATATTCGTTTATCTTTAACTAAAATAGCACCGACGTGACGTCTTAAACAGGTGGAACGTTTAGAAACCAATTTAGTTATTTCCATAAAGTATTGATCCCAAGAGGGTCTTGACATGAAAAACTCCAAAAAAAGGGAAATTATACAAAAAAGAAGAATGAAAATAAAACCGTAGGTTGGTATTTCATATGCTAGAGTAAAAGAATTTTATTGATTAGGTATAAAATCCGACCCTACGGAACAATAATCTCTTGTTTTCCTTATAAAAGTAAGAGTAAAAATGATTAATTATTACTTTTAGTTATAATGAAATTATTCTTAATTTATCTTTTATAAAAAATCATCTAAAAAAAACTTTTTTATCTTTTTAGAGTCTCACAGCAATCTGCTTAAGGTCATTATCAAGCCTTTCTTTACGAATCTGATTATGATAGACAGGGAAGCTTAAACAAAGCTTTTTTACTTTTTCTAAAACTTCATTATAAACCTCTTCTTCTCCGAGATTATTAATAATCTTAGCTATAAAAAAAGCAATCTGTTTCATCTCTTTCTCTTTCATGCCCCGAGTTGTAACTATCGGAGTCCCTATTCTTATACCACTAGTTATTGTAGGAGGTTTTTCGTCATAAGGAATAACATTCTTATTAACTGTTATACCTGCATTATCTAAAGCTATTTCAGCTTCTTTCCCTGTTATATCTTTTTCGGTAAGATCCACTAAAAAAAGATGATTATCAGTTCCCTCTGAGATTATCTTAAAGCCCTTTTCTTTTAAAGAATCAGCTAATGTTTGAGCATTCTTTACTATCTGATATTGATATTTCTTGAATTTCTCACTCATTGCTTCTTTAAAAGCAACTGCTTTGGCAGCTATAACATGCATCAATGGCCCACCTTGAAGGCCAGGGAAAACTGCTTGATCAATAGTTTTTGCAAATTTAGATTTGCACATAACAAAACCACCTCTCGGGCCTCTAAGGGTTTTATGAGTGGTACCAGTAACAAAATCTGCATAAGGGATAGGGGAAGGATGTATACCTGCTGCAACAAGACCTGCTATATGAGCAATATCTGCCATAAAATAGGCACCAACCAAATCAGCAATTTCCTTAAACCTTTTAAAATCTATAATACGTGAATAAGAACTTGCACCTGCTATAATAAGTTTAGGTCTATACTTTTTTGCCAAATATTCAACTTCATCATAATCAATTCTTCCAGTTTCTTTAGAAACACCATAAAAGAATGTTTTGTAAAATTTGCCTGAAAAACTAACCATTGCACCGTGAGAAAGATGGCCTCCATGTGAAAGATTCATACTCAAAATCGTATCACCAGGATTTAGCACAGAGAAATATACTGCCATATTTGCAGCAGTTCCAGCATTAGGTTGAACATTTATATGCTCTGCCCCAAAAAGCTCCTTTCCCCTATTAATAGCCAGTTTTTCAACTGTATCTACATAAGAGCAACCACCATAATAGCGTCTTCCAGGATATCCTTCAGCATACTTGTTAGTCATAACAGAGGCTTGGGCTTGAAGCACTGCTTCGCTTGCATAATTTTCTGAAGCTATCAAAATAATGGAAAGTTCTTCTCTTAACGCCTCGTTTTCTACTGCCAATGCAACCTCTGGATCTGTTTCCCATAATGATTTCATTTTTTATCCTATCAAAAACCTCTTTTTAACTATTCTTTATTCTTTATAAATCAAAATGTGATATTTATTAAACTAAAAGTTTATCTTCCAGTTGTTTTATCTTGTCAAGCCTTCTTGCGTGTCTTCCTGCTTCAAATTTAGATGAAAGCCATATTGAAACCATCTCTTTAGCCAACTTTTTATCAGTTGTTCTTCCTCCCATACATATTATATTAGCGTTGTTATGCTCCTTTGCCATCTGAGCAGTATATATATCATGAACCAAAGCTGCCCTTATTCCCTTAAATTTATTAGCAGTGATTGACATACCTATCCCCGTGCCACAAATAAGCACTGCCCCATCAGCTTTCCCTTCTACAACTGCCATAGTAGCCTTTTTGGCAAAATCTGGATAGTCAACACTTTCTTCTGAGAAAGTGCCAAAATCATCTACTTCTATCTCTTTTTCTTTTAGGAAATATTTGAGAGTTTCTTTTAGTTCATATCCTCCATGATCACTTGCTAACGCTATCTTCATTCTTTTTTCATCCGTTAAATTTTTTAAAGACCAAAGAGGCATTTGTTCCGCCAAAGCCAAAAGAGTTGGACATTACAATATTTAGATCCTTCTCTCTTGCAACATTAGGCACATAATCAAGATCGCATTCTGGATCAGGATTCTCGTAGTTTATAGTAGGTGGGATTATTCCATCTCTTATGGATAGAACGCTAAATACTGCTTCAACGCCTCCGGCCGCACCTAAAAGATGTCCGGTCATAGATTTTGTAGAGCTTACAGGTATTTTATAAGCATAATCACCAAAAACCTTTTTTATTGCAATGGTTTCTACAAGGTCATTTAAAGGGGTAGAAGTACCATGAGCATTAATGTAATCTATCTGATCATAAGATATTGAAGCATCCTTAAGAGCATTTCTCATACAGATTGTAGCCCCTACACCATCAGGATCTGGAGCAGCCAAATGATAAGCATCGCATGACATCCCATATCCTATTAACTCTGCATATATCCTCGCTCCTCTCTTTTTTGCAAACTCTAACTCTTCAAGGATTAAAACACCTGCTCCTTCGCCCATGATAAATCCATCCCGATCTCTCTCAAAGGGTCTAGATGAACCTTTAGGGTCTTCATTCCTGGTGGAAAGCGCCTTCATAGAATTAAAACCTGCTAAAGCTAAAGGTGTAATAGTAGCTTCAGTTCCTCCTGTTATCATTATATCTGCATCACCATACTGAATCATACGATAAGCATCACCAATGGAATGAGCACCTGTAGCACAAGCTGTAACAACACAGGTATTAGGTCCTCTCATACCAAAAAATATTGAAACTTGGGCTGATGCCTCATTAGCAATGAGCATAGGGATGAAGAAAGGGGAAACCTTTTTAGGCCCTCGCTCAAGCAAAATAGTATGATATCTTTCAAGGCTTTCCAGCCCCCCAAGGCCTGTACCTATAACAACGCCAGTCCTATCTTTCAACTCCTCTGTAAAAGAAATACCAGCATCTTTTACAGCAATATGAGATGCAACAAGAGCAAAATGGATAAATATATCCATCTTTTTTAGTTCCTTTTTGTTTATAATCTCCTCAGGATGAAACTCCTTTACTTCAGAAGCTATCTTTGTCTGAAAAGGGGTAGCATCAAACTTTGTAATATAATCAATACCAGATTCACCATTTACTATCTTTTTCCATACATTATCTATACCAACGCCTTGAGAAATAACCAAACCTACACCTGTAACTACAACTCTTCTCATATTTATCTTACCACCTATGCTTTACAAATTTTAATTTGTTCTAACCCTTTTATACTAAAAAAGTTTTTTATCTTAAATTAAAACTTTTTATATTACAGAGAAGGGGTCAGCGGACTTTTCCGACCCCCATTTTTTCTGATATGAAATATTTAATCATATCATGTTGAAATATGTTCCTCAATATAGCGAACAGCATCCCCTACAGTGAGGATCTTTTCAGCATCCTCATCTGGGATTTCTATACCATATTCGTCTTCAAGTGCCATAACCAACTCAACTAAATCAAGGGAATCTGCCCCAAGGTCGTCAATAAAATTTGCATCCATTGTTACATCGCTCTCTTTTACATCCAGTTGCTGAACGATAACTTCACGAACCTTATCAAAAATGGACATTCCATTCACCTCCTTGCAATAGAAATAGTCCCAAAATTGCGGGTTTTCTTTTTATGAAATTACATATACATTCCACCATTTACGTTAATAACCTGACCTGTAATATACTCTGCCTTTTCAGAGCAGAGAAAAAAAACAGCTTCAGCTACATCTTTTGGGGTACCAAACCTCTTTAAAGGAATCAGATCAAAAAGCATTGCCTGAGTTTTTTCAGGTAAGGCACGGGTCATGGGAGTATCAATAAATCCTGGTGCCACCGCATTTACAGTTATTCCTCTTTTTGCTACTTCCTTGGCAACTGTTTTTGTAAACCCAATTATACCAGCCTTTGACGCAGCATAGGAAACTTGCCCTGGGTTACCCATTTCCCCAACTATTGAGGATATATTTACAATCCTACCCCATCTTGCCTTGGTCATAAAGCGAATAGCAGCTTTGGTACAATTAAAAACACTTTTAAGATTAACATTTAACACTAAATCCCAATCAATCTCTTGCATTCTCAATATCAATTTATCCCGTGTTATCCCAGCATTATTTACCAATATATCC
>JAFDIG010000146.1 GCA_019308145.1 Deltaproteobacteria bacterium
AAGGACAACGTAATTCATCAAGATTCCAACTAAAGCATTTTTAAAAATAACACGGGGAGAAAGAAATATATTCGAACTAATTGTCATGGTTGAAATAGTCATTATAACTGCCAAAACAATAAGTGTAAAATCTTTTGTAAAAAGAGCAGCTTTACCCCAAATTAAGCCTAAAAATACTGACAAAAAAAGTATAAAATCTCTATTTTGTAATAACCCTCTAATCTTAATCATGCAATATATTCAATTTTTTTAGGATCTCTTATAAGTAAAATATAGTTTTTCTTTTTTATTTGGCAGGTTATATGAGCCATTTTGTTATTAGAAAACTTTTTGATACTTCAATCCAATTGAATTCTATTTAAAACTATAATCAAAAAATTACATTAAAATTAAAATAACCTACCCCTTCATGATTTGTGACAATTCCAGCAACTATTTATTGGACCACTTTTCTTTTTATTTTTCTTCTTTGCTTTATAACAACCTCTACAGTGATTCATAACATCTTTTTTCTTTAATTTTCCTCTTTTTTCCATTTATCTATTATTCCAAACACTTCAGGGTATAATTTATGGCAAAGTTTACAATCTCTTAAAACATTCTGGTGAAAATGATGTGAAAGATTGACCTTTTTTACCCCCTGCCTTTATGATAATCTCTTTAGTCCCTTTGCCTTGAGAAATCCCAAAAGAAGAAATGGTGAATATAAAAACTATAGCAATTCCTAAAAAATTAATTTTATTTTCATATCCATTACTTTTTTAACTGTTTTTATTATTAAAAGTATATAAAAAAATAAAAAATATTGGTAAAGATTATAAAAATATTAAGTTTATAACCTTTCAAAAGATTTAATAAATTATTTTTTCAATCTTTCTGCTATTTCTTTGCCATAATTTTGAGCCATTTCCCTGCCCCCACCTGATGAGGCTGATTTCAACTTTAACGACCCGTTTACCATATCCATGTTAAATATATTCTTCATTGTATCAAAAATTCTATCAGGAGCTTCTCCGCTCCAGCCAAATGCACCAAATGCTCCTCCAACCTTTCCTTTTAGGTTTGATTTTTCAGCCATAAAGAGAAATGTTTTCATTGACTGCATCATATCTCCATGATATGTTGGGGAGCCAAAAACATAGGCATCATAGCCTTCTAAATCTTTCTCATTTTTTATTGCAGGAACATCTTTGACCTCAACATCAACTTCTAAAAAACGTATTCCTTCTGCAATAAGCTCTGCAATCCTTTTTGTCTGACCATTTCTTGTACAATAAACAACAAGCACCTTTGCCATGTTATTTTTCCTCCTTTTGAACTATATTTCTACTTAATTATTAATTTTAAATCGCTATCTTACGGTTTTAAAGATAAACTAAAAGTAAAAATATTTTTCACTTCAGTTTTTGCTATTCTCCTTTATTAAAAACAATATTTTCACCAAACTCAAAAGCCTTCTTTAATGCTTCTGATAATTTCAGTATATCTCCCTTTTTTTCTACTCCCTTAAAAAAGAGGCCTCCTTTATATTCCATATCAAGCGCATCAAAAAAATATCTTGCTACAAGCTCAATACCTAAAAAAAGATTTTTCCCTTTTGTAGCTCCAACAGCTATTAAATAACCTTTACCACTAGTATAGATTTTTAGATTATCCTTCTTCTTTTCTAACATCCTTTTAGACCACATTGCCTGACCACGATCAATTAAAGCTTTTAGCTGAGATGTCATCCCATAAAAAAATACTGGGGTAGCTAAAATAATTGCTTCAGCATTTTGAAGTAATGGATATATAAATTGCATATCATCATCAACAATGCATTCACCTGTCTTCTCACATGCATTACACTCCTGACAACCAGAGAATTTTAAATCCCTAACATAAATTGAAACAACTTCTGCTCCTTTTGCCTTAGCACCTTCAAGGGCTTTATCAAGCAATATATCACTATTCCCTTTCTTTCTGGGACTTCCATAAATTCCAAGAACCTTCATTTAAAAATCCTTATTGAACTTTCTTTTATATTAAAAAGGATCTTGATATCATAAAGTTTTGTTCTCATACCTATTGCATTGCACAGCACTTGGATAAAACAGATAAAATCACCATTAAAAGCGAACAAAATAACCTTTTTTTAATAAATCCCCTTTAATGAATAAATAAAAAAGATTTTTTCATCCAAGTCTCGGATCAATTCCTTTAAAGCCACATTCTGGGGTATAACAGCTAACATTAATAAAATCACACTTTTCATTACACGATGGACACACCTCTGGTGGTTTTTCTTCCTGCAGTGTATATCCACAGTTAGAGCATTTCCAAAAAGGTTTTTCCATTATTTCTTCTTTTTTCTCCATGATCTCTTCTCTAAAATCTTAAAAAAAATTAGTTTCTAAATATTTTTTGCTGAACTCATCCAAATTTATACTTATTCTTAAACCTCTTCCAACATTACAGTATCAACTGGTTTTGGGCCTTTAACAGAAAGAAAAGCAGCTGGCTCATTACCTATGTTTTCAAATGTATGTGGAATATCCATCTTGCCTTGCACAAGATCTCCTTTAGCTGCCACAATTTCTTTTTCACCTATCTTAAATTTTATTTTCCCTTTTATAATAAAAAAAAGCTCATCAGTAGTAGGATGTTTATGCAAATCCACTTTTTTCCCGATCGGCAAATTATATATATAGGGAGAGATAGCAGAATAATCACCAAAAAAAGGATTTACTTCCACTTCTTCTCCATAAGAAATTTTCTGACCATATTGCATATGGATCAGATCAAAATCATCGCTTATTTCACCAAATCTTTTTTGCGGCGAACCACAATTAGGGCATTTTCCTGGGAGCTCATCCCCTTCATGGATATATCCACAAACAGAACATCTCCATCTTTTCATCTTTTGCCTCCCCTTTTCATAATAATTTCGTTTTGTTTTTTCTCATTTAATTTAAGTTGTAGCATCTCAAACATCTCCTGAATACCTTTGCTCATATACCATCGGCCAAAAGCAAATGCACCATAATCTGCTCCTGCCATAGCAGACGAAAAACGAGTAGAGTTTGCATAAAAGAGCCACTGCTCAACCCATTTCTTTTCAATTGCTTCATTGAATATACTATCATTTTGTTCAAGTCCTTTAGCAGCACCTTTTTGCCATGCATCAACCAGTATCTTTGTAGCAGTTAATGTCATCTGGTTTGTTGTTTTTATTGTATTTTCAAATCGTTCATAATGTTTCTCAACCCACTGATAACTATGGCAAGAGAGACAAAGCTTTTTCATTTCGTTTCTTCTTTTTTCCTGTTCTCTCTCATCAATTAAATATTCTTTAGCAAAACCCCCTGTTAGCTCGGTTGGCAAAGGCAAACCATTTTTATTAACTATAATCGTTGTATTAGGAGATTTTGGGTGAGGATGAGCATAGATCAATCCAAAAATTCTCCATGAGATTCTATCATTCATTTGATGACTTCTTTTAATAACAATATCTCTTTCTTCTGTTGCAACAAGACTTATATGACATGTAGCACAAGTTGGTGCAGAAAAATCTTTTCCCACAATCCAAGGAACATCTTTATAATTCCATTTACTTCCAAATGAAGAATAAATGTTTCCATGCTTGCTAACCATATAAACCTTATATGCTGGCACATCAGGGCCTTTATGACATTCAGCACAAGTGTATGGTTTTCTTGCCATTTCAATAGAAAACTGATGTCTTGTATGGCAAGAAGTACAGGAACCAATAGTACCATCTGGGTTTACACGGCCAACGCCTTGATTTGGCCAGCCAGAAAGGATCGGGAACTCCATTTCCCCTTCGCTTGTCTCGCGGGTTTCCATGCCAATAACTTCAACTTTAGTCCCATGACAAAAATAACAGGAATCAGCATTTGAGTTATCATCAGGGGGATTATGAGCTATTTTCATATCCTCAAAAGAATAAACTCCATTTATTGAATCAATTAGGTTATGATAAATTAAGTTATTATTGAGATTCATATATGCATAAGACATCATATTTTTACTATATTGGTCTGCCTCTTCTTGATGACAGACAGCACAATCATCTGGAGTAATTACTGTATGTACCTTATAGCCTGCGTGCTCAAAACTATCTTTATGCTTAAAGGAATTGATTATATGACACTCTGCACAACCTACAACGATATTAGCAAGCTCATCAGGTACTTTCTTAACCGAAATCTTTCTTGACAATTCATCTTTCTTTAAAGCTAAAGCCGGGGTAACTTTTGAATGTAGACTTTTTTGCCAGTCAGCAACAATACCTGGGTGTATGGAAGTATGGCACGAAATGCAATCTTCACTCTCCCTACTTAATTTAGGTTTTGCACCAAAAGAGATAGAAGAGAATATAAAGAGTATTAAAATTGCAAAAAGAATTTTTCTCATGGCACTTTCCTTTTTAAAAATCATTTTATCGCCCAAAAAATATTCTTAAAAATGTGGTAAAATTTATTTTTTATCTTTAATAAAATCATTTTAATCCTTTAAATATGTATTTAAAAATCAACTCAATCCAACATCAAGAAGCATCATAACAGTAAAGCCGAGCATTGCCCCCATTGTAGCAAAATCAGTGTTTCCATTTCTTTGTGACTCTGGAATTACCTCCTCTACAACAACATAGATCATAGCGCCCGCAGCAAAACTCAAAGCATAAGGAAGTATAGGATGAGCAACAAAGACAATAGCAGCCCCTATGACAGCAGCAACAGGTTCAACAATTCCTGAAAGCTGTCCATACCAAAAACTTTTTAATCGAGATAAACCTTCACGTCTTAAAGGCATTGAAACAGCTGTCCCTTCTGGAAAATTTTGAATCCCAATACCAACGCTTAATGCAATAGCACCTGTTAAAGTAGCAGAAGAGAAATTAGCTCCGTAAGCTCCAAAGGCAACCCCAATCGCAAGCCCCTCTGGAATATTATGGATGGTTATTGCAAGAACTAATAATGTAGATCTATGCCAGGAGGTTTTAATCCCTTCAGCCTCTTCTTTTGGAAACCCTATATGAAGATGTGGAAGTATTTTATCAATAATCCTCAAGAAAAAACCTCCTAAAAGAAAACCAACCATAGGAGGAATCCATGTTGGCATCCCTTTGCCTTTTGACATCTCAATTGCTGGAGCAAGTAACGACCAGAAGCTCGCAGCAATCATAACCCCAGCTGCAAAACCAAGCATACCATCAAGCAATTTCTTTTTTATATTTTTACCCAAAAATACTATTGCCGAACCAGCGGCTGTCATAAACCAAGTAAAACCTGTGGCTATAAGAGCCTGGATTACAGGGTGGAGATTTTTGATATAATCTAACATCTTTTATCACTTTTTAAAATTTTATAAAAAATATTATCCATCTAAAGCCTTTTAGGAATATTTCTCAATGATTTTTGATAGCATTTCGGTATCAACATCCTGTTTTGCTAACGGACCTTTTTTAAGTATAGGAAAATGCTCTTCAAACGATGGCTTGTTATTTTTGTAAATTACCCCAAGGGGTGTTTTATCACCCCATTCAAAAGCTTTCTTTATGGCTATTTCAAAATCTGTTGGATCATAAGTTGACGGTAAAAAATAAGATCGTTCTTTATACCATAAAAAGGTGTTTATTCTGTTAAAAGAGATACATGGTTGCATAATATCAACAAATGAAAAAGGCATTTATAAATTAGATACCTGCTATATCTTGGTTATTCTTGAGTTTAAAAGAGATACATGGTTGCATAATATCAACAAATGAAAAAGGCATTTATAAATTAGATACCTGCTATATCTTGGTTATTCTTGAGTTGATATGGTTGGTAAATTGAACTGACGTTGTGCTAATTCTCTATCAATCATGAAAAGACCATTTCCCATATCACCCATGAGTTTAAGTCTTTGGACTACATCGTTTGTTGAGGCTTCCTCTTCTATCTGCTCTATAACAAACCATTGCAGGAAAATATTTGTAGCGTGATCACCTTCTTTTAAAGCAAGATCAACAAGATCGTTTATCATCTTAGTTACCCTTTGCTCATGCTTATATGCTGCTTCAAAAGCTTCTAAAGGCGACTTCCATTCGGTAGGAGGACCTTCTTATAGCAGAAAGATAAACTCTTCCTCCTCGTTCATTTATGTGATCATAAAATTTCATTGCGTGCATTAGCTCCTCTTGTGTCTGCACTCTCATCCAGTTTGCAAACCCTGGCAGGTTAACAGAGTGGAAATAAGCAGCCATAGAAAGATATAAATAAGCTGAATAAATCTCAGCATTTATCTGGTTATTTAAAGCCTTTTCAATGTTTTCTTTTATCATACTGATCACCTCTTCCATAAACCGTGCAAATTGCAATATTCACGGGCAGTGATCTCACCTGCATCGATATTAAAGGTAGCTTCAGGTTTATCAGACGGTTTAAGAAATTCTCTATAAGTCTTCCCGTCAGCAATTATCTCAATCCATTCAATATAGTGTTTTTCTTCCATAGGGTGAGCAACACTTCCAACTGTTATTTTAAAACCTCCATTAATCTTTTCAACTACTGGCACATGTTTTTCTTGAGCAGCATCAGTGGTATTTTCTTCATAAAGTTTCATTGATTCTCCACAACAGACAAGCTCGCCTTTTCCTTCATGAAGCACTTCAACTATGTTTCCACAAATTTCACATTTATAGATTTGTAACTTTTTTGTCATTTTTTTGCCTCCTCTTTTATTATTTTTTTAGTAATAAAAATATTCGATTACCAATTTTCTCCTAAAAGCTCAAAATAAGCTTTTGGATGTGCACAAGCAGGACATTTTTCAGGAGGTTCTTCACCTTCATGAAGGTAACCACAGTTACGACATCTCCAAATAACCTTTTTTTCTCGTTTAAAAACCCTGCCTTTTTCTATATTTTCTGCGAGGGCAAGATATCTTCTTTCATGCTGCTTTTCTGCAACAGCAATGGCGGAAAAAACCTTTGCAATTTCTTCAAATCCTTCTTCTTTAGCAATCTTAGCAAATTCAGGATACATTATTGTGTATTCATAATGCTCACCAGCAGCTGCGGCCTTTAGATT
>JAFDIG010000147.1 GCA_019308145.1 Deltaproteobacteria bacterium
AAATTCGGTTATTCTATCTCTATAATATTTTGTCATTTTTTTTACTGCTCTACTTAATTGAAAACATAAACATTCTTTAAACTTCATATTTTTTATTTTTTAGTTTGTATAAAAATAGTTTATATATATTTATTTTATATACAAACTATTTTTTTATTGTCAAGAAGAAATTTAGGATAAAAGAGTATGTTGATCATAAAGGATAAAAAAGAAGGAAGAATGGGCTAAATAATTTTTACTCTGGAGGAGTTTTTAATATCTACTATTTTTATTCCACCATCATATTCTTTAGTTTTGTAACGTACAATACTTCTTATCTGTTCGATTATTTTTCCCATTCTTTCAACCTGATTAGAAATAATCTGAATATACTTATATTCAAGGTTTTCTTTATTTGCACGCATTAATAACATATCAACAGCACCAATTAAAGCTGTCATAGGTTGACTAAACTCATGTGCTGCTGTAGCAGCCATTTCCATTAAAGCAGATAATTTTTCCTTTTCTATCTCTTCTTTCATCATCCTTTTTTCTTCTGTTTGATCAACAATGATTGCTATCACTGTTTCAGCCATATCCAGATGTTTAATTTTGTTAAAGGTTAAAAGAAAACTTTTTTCCTTTTCAACTAATGATATCTGCTTTCTTATGCTTTTGTTATCTTTTATTAATTCTTGGAAAACTTTATGGACTATAATCTTATTTTCCCTTGAAAACAAGGTTGAAAATATTGCTCCAGGATAATTATTAGAGGATATTCCTATAATCCTTTTTGCTGTAGGATTAACATATATAATTTTCTCGTCTTGATCTATTTCAACAATACCTTCTGATATGTCATTCAAGATAGCCTCAAGATGATGTTTTGTTATAAGAAGTTCCTTTACAATAGTCCGAGGGATAAGAGTTTCGCTACCTAAAACAGTATAAGAAGGATAAACAAAATTTTTATCTTTTTCTAATTTTTTTAAAACATAAAGTATGTTTCTTTTTAATGTATCATAAGGACCTTTAGCAATATAGGCATTAGCTCCTACATCAATGATATTAGGATTTTCTTCTATAGCTACACCAGAAATAATTACCACTGGAATATCTTGGTATTTTTTATTTTTTTTCAGTATCCTACAGACTTCATCTCCTCCCATCTTAGGCATTATAAGGTCCAGAAAAATTATATCCGGAGGATCATTTTTAATTTTTTCAATTGCTTCAATTCCGCTATAAGCTTCTTGTACCTTATATTTTTCTTTTTCAAGGATCTTTTTTATGAACTTTACAATTAATTTTTCATTATCAACTATTAAAGCTTTTCTTTTGTTTTCCATTTTAATTCCTTTGATTACATAAATATTTTATATAATATATTAATTACAAAACTAACCAATATTTGTGATTGACTTCCTTAGTTTCTTATACTAAGGAAAAAAGTATTATAATGAATTTTTTAAAATAAATTTATTCTATTGTCAATTAATTTTTGTAATTTTTTTAAATAGTTTTAAATATTATTTAATCTATATTCTTAAAAAAACAAATATTGAATATACTTCAAAAAGATATCTTAATAAATGAGTTTTTTTATATCAAAAGTAAAAAATTTTGAACTTTATTATTCATAAAATCTTTTGAGGTTAAATGTTTGATGTTTACAAGAAAAAAATTTCTTTCTCTTGAAAAAAGAAAAAGATTTCTTGTGATGGCGCAGGTATTAGAGGAGATACAAGAGAGTTTGATAAAAAGGGAAGAATTTATATCTAAAATTGAAACTTTTAAGTTATATTTTAAATATTTTAAGGACTCAGGGATTGAAATTCCTTTTAGCGCTAAAATAGTAAGTAGAGATTTAGATATTATTTTCAATTTAAAGAAAATCCCTTATGAATCACAAGAGTATCTTGAAGCAGTTAATAATCTATATCATGAATTCTTAGAGCTTTCAGGAATAAGTATTCTTGAAAGGGAATTCAAAGTAAGAACTAAAGATAGAAACTTTCCTCTTTACAAAGAAAGGGTTCCTTTATCAGTAATATTAGATAATATAAGATCTCCTTTTAATGTAGGCAATATCATAAGAACATCTGAAGCAGTGAGGGTAGAAAAGGTATATTTTTGTGGTTATACCTTATATCCTCCTAACAAAAAAGTTTCTAAAGCTGCTATGGGCGCAGAGAAATATATTGATTGGGAATATTATGAAAATGGTATAGATACTATTGATTTATTAAAAAACAAAGGGATAACAATTATAGCACTTGAGACTTCTGATAATTCGGTCTCCTGCTTTGATTATTCTTTCTCTTTTCCAATGGCTATTGTAGTAGGTAATGAAGAATTTGGGATATCACATGATATACTAAAAAAATCTGATCAAATCGTTGAAATACCAACCAGAGGATATAAAAATTCTCTTAATGTCTCAGTGGCTTTTGGAATTGCTATTTTTCAAATATTAAAACAATGGAAAGGATCATGATAGCTTTCCTTTTACATTTCTATCTGCCTTAACCGTTTCTCCCTTTACTTTAAGAATCTTTCCTTTATATAAGATTTTTTCACCTTCAGAGACTATGCTTATCTTTTTAAATTCGTTGATAGAAAGCTCGTAAGAGCCTTTATAAGTTAAGCCGTTTATTTCCACAGGATCGCCAGGAGATGCTTTGAATATTGTTAATAAGCCCATTTTATCTTTTGCCACTGCTGCTAATAGCATACCATTACTTTTATACCCCCTGATAATAGCTGGTTTAAGATTGGCTATAATAATAATATTTTTCCCAATAAGCTCCTTAGGTGAGTAATAATTTCTTATGCCAGCAACAATTTGTCGAATTTCTTTACCAAGAGAAACGGAAAGAACCATTAATTTATCTGAATTAGGATGTTCAAATGCTTTTTCCACTTTTGCAACTTTTAACTCAACCAATTCAATAGGATCTGGTTTTTCTTTTACATCAAGAAAAGGAATTTCAGTGATCATCTGAACCAATGGTGATGGTGAACCTATTTCATGTGTTTTATCTGTTTTTATTTCCAGATCTTTTAAAGTTAAATTCTCAAGATTAAGTTGTTTTTCAAGTTTTTTACAAAGAGAGGGTACTATTGGTTTCATTAAAATGCATAACTGTTTTAATATATGAAAACATAAAGCAACTATTTCATGAGCCTTTTTTTTATCTTCTTTTATAACCCTCCACGGCTCCATTGATTGCATATAATTGTTGCCTATATCACCAATCTCCATTATCAGATTTATAACTTGGCGAAAATCTATATCCCTATAGGCAGCTAAAATCTTTTCAACATTTATCTTGATTTTTTTTAAAGGTTCTTCATCGTTAAAATCTCCTACTTTGCCATCAAAATTTTTCTTTAAAAAAGTTAAGGTTCTGTTTGCAAAATTAGCAAAATTGCCAATGAGTTGAGAATTAACCCTATTTTTAAGCTGTTCAGGATCAAAATTTATATCACTCATACTATGAGAAAGATTACAAGCATAATAAAACCTTAGATAATTTGGATCAAGCTTATCTAAATATTCACGAGCTGATATAAGATGTCCCCTCGATTTACTCATTTTTTCCTTTTTTAAAGTTAGAAATCCGTGAACAACTATATTATATGGAAGATTAAAGCCTGCAGCCATTAACTGAGCAGGCCAAAAAAGAAAATGGAAGTATATGATATCTTTTCCTATAAAATGTATAATCCGTCCATTTTTATCTTCCCAATATAAACGATAATCAAGATTATGTTGATCACAATAATGTTTTGTGCTTGCGATGTAGCCGATAGGTGCATCAAGCCATACATAATAATATTTATTCTTTTCTCCTAATATATTAAACCCAAAATAGGGTGCATCTCTGGTAATATCCCAATCTTTAAGACCTTCTTCTATCCAGTTTAAAACATAATTCTTTATCTCTTTTTGCAGTCTCTTATTTTCTATTAACCACTTTTTTAGCTTTTCAGCATAATTGCTCAATTTAAAAAAGTAATGAACAGATTTTTTTCTTGTTGGCGGATTTTTACAGATAATACAATAAGAGTTGATCAGTTCAATAGGAGAATATGTTGCATTACAAACCTCACAGTGATCACCATATTGATCCTTTGCACCACATTTCGGGCATTCACCTTTAACAAATCTATCAGGAAGAAATCTTTTACAATGTTTGCAATATGTGAGCTCTACCTCTTTTTTTTCTATATCTCCATTTTTAACAAATCTTGAGAAGAAAAGATCTGAAAACTCTTTATTCTCAGGTGAATTTGTAGAATAATATGAATCAAATTCTATATCAAAATCCTTAAAATCTTTTGTATGCTCTTTATAATAATATTCAATCAACTCATTTGGGGAGATTCCTTTTTGGAACGCATTTATCTCTATTGGGGTTCCGTGTGTATCATCTGCACAACAGTATATTACATCTTCGCCAGCCATCTTAAGGAATCTCACGTATATATCGGTTTGAATATACTCTACAAGGTGACCTATATGTATAGGACCATTTGCATAGGGAAGAGCACTGGTGATTACTGTTTTTACTTTCTTTGAAGACATAAAAGTTTTTTCCTCCTTCTTTTTTTACTTATTAGGAATCTTTGTTCAATATGATCAACAAATCCCTTCCCTTAGTATTATTACCATCTATCATTGAAACTATTTAGTGTCAAGAAAAAGGCAATATTTAGCTTTATGAACTCTCATTAAGATAGTATAGAAGATAAGAAACTTTTTCTTGACATTTAAAGTATTAGTTGGTAATAAAAATTTATAAGAGGACAAAGGCGCGTAGCTCAGGGGGAGAGCGCTACCTTGACGCGGTAGAAGTCGGCGGTTCGAAACCGCCCGCGCCTACCATTTTTATAGATCCCATAGGCAAATTAAAAGCCAGGGCATCATTTTCATTTGTCTGATGATGCCTTTTTTATTGTCTTAAGCTTTAAAGCTTTCATCTGGTGTTATAAAATAAGGAATTTAGCTAAATATGTTCAAATGAAAATATTGCGTATCTATTTTTTGTTACAATAACTAAATAGTAAAATTTATGGTTCTTAAGGGGTAAGATGGGAAGGGAATCAAAAGATTTAAATGTTTTAAGACATAGTACTGCTCATGTAATGGCACAGGCTGTAAAACATCTTTTTAATGGGGTAAAGATTGCAATTGGCCCAGCGATTGAATCTGGATTCTATTACGATTTTGATTATGAAAGACCTTTTACACCAGAGGATTTAAAAAAGATTGAAAAAGAGATGCAAAATATTATAGAGCAGGATTTGCCTTTTGTTCGTGAAGAAATTGATAAAAAAGAGGCAATCAAACTTTTTACCGAATTAAAAGAACCTTATAAACTTGAATTGCTTGAGAATATAGATGAAGATAAAGTTTCTATTTATAGGAATGGTGATTTTGTTGATCTTTGCCGAGGTCCACATATTGATTCTACTGGACAAATTAAGGCCTTTAAGCTTTTAAGTGTGGCAGGTGCCTACTGGAGAGGCGATGAGCATAATCGCCAGCTTCAAAGGATTTACGGAACCTCCTTTTACTCCAAAGAAGAACTTGAAAACCATCTAAAAATGATTGAGGAGGCTAAAAGACGTGATCACAGAAAGCTTGGGAGGGAGTTAGATCTATTTTCTATTAATGATGAGGCTGGAGCAGGACTTGTGATTTATCATCCAAAAGGGGCACTTTTGCGAACTATTATTGAAGAT
>JAFDIG010000148.1 GCA_019308145.1 Deltaproteobacteria bacterium
AAGATAAAAGAAAGGGAGTTTTTTGATAATCTTAAAGATTTAGTTATTATAATGAATGCTCAAGGGAAGATCGTTTTTGTAAATAAATCTGTTAAAACGATTTTAGGATATAATAAAGAAGAGATTTTAGGGAAGAGATTAGAAGATTTCCTTACTGATCACTCTTTCAACAAGGAGTTTGGGGAAATCCAAAAGCAGATCCATGAAGGAAAAGATGGATTTCTTTTTGAGTGCGAATTTTGGGCAAAAGATTTCAAAATAGAGAAAAGAATTTCAGAAAAAGGGTTAGCTGAAACCCAAACCTTTGAAGGATTAGTAGAATTTTTTGGCAAAGATAGACGAAAGAGTAAGGTAGTTCCAGAACATATAAAAGAAAGAAGAAAAAAGGATATTGGGAGGAGGGTGCAGCTTGAGATAAGTGAATCAGTTATTTGGGAAGGAAATAGAATAATAGCTATTCAATGCATTGCAAGAGATATAACTGAAAGAAAAAGGTTGGAAGAAAAGGCAAGGGAATCAGAGAAAAATCAAGCTTTAGTAGAAATGGCAGGGGCAACAGCTCATGAGTTAAACCAGCCATTGACTATTATTCTTGCAACCATAGAGATTTTAAAGAAAAATAAACATGAGTCACTAAAAGATATTGAGAAGGAGTTGGAGTTAATTTATAGATCATCTGAAAGAATGGCCATGATCATAAAAAAGATAAGCAAAATAACACATTATGAAACTAAACCTTATGTATCAGGTGCAAATATTATAGATATTGAGCGTTCTTCTGATGGTTAACATTAAAATAAAAAAAATTATAAAAAATTAACATAAAAATTTATGATAACATCTAAAGAGATGTCATAAAAATAAGTTTTAACAATTTAAGACACTTCCATATTAAGAAGCCTTATTAAAAAAATTAAAATGAGATGGTCATTTCGTATAGGTTCTCTTTTTGGAATCCCTATTAAGGTTCATTTCACTTTTATTTTGCTTTTAATATTTATTGCCCTTTCACCAAGAAAAGATGCAGGAACCCTTACAGGATTAATAGGTGTTATAACTGTAATATTAATTTTTGCCTGTGTCCTTATTCATGAATTAGTCCATTCTATTATAGCAAAAGCACTTAAAATAGATGTTAAGGATATTATTCTTCTTCCAATTGGAGGGGTTTCAAGTATAAAGGATTTAAGTAAGGATCCTAATAATGAAATATGGATAGCAATAGGAGGTCCAATAATTAGTGGGGTTTTGTCTTTTATCTTTTATTTTATGGCAAAGGTGATTACTCCTCATTCTTCTATGGATTTTGCTCATGGAAATCTTCTTGTTACACTTTTCTGGGTCAACCTTATTCTTGCGTTATTTAATATCATACCAGCTTTTCCTATGGATGGAGGGAGAGTTTTAAGAGGGATTTTAGCACGCAAAATGGATCACTTAAGAGCTACTCGCATAGCGGTTAGTATAGGACGTTATTTTGCTATTCTGCTTTTTTTTGTAGGAATATTTTATAATTGGTGGATGGCGCTTATAGCCGTATTTTTATATTTAGGAGGAGAGAGTGAGGCAAGGATGGAGCAGATGCAGTTATCCCTTGCTAATGTGCCAGTTAAAAAAGCAATGATAACTAATATAATGGCTTTCCCATCGAATTTAACTATTAAAAATGCTGTTGAGCAGATATATCATACATCCCAAGTCGATTTCCCCGTGGTAAAGAGAGGAGTTGTTGAGGGGATTGTTTCAAGGGATAGATTAGTATCAGCAGTAAAAGAAAAAAAAGAAGGTTTATATGTTAAAGATATAATGGAAAAGGATTTTATCGCATTTAATGAGAATACTCCCCTTTCAGAAGTTTTTAAGGATATGGTAGAAAATTCTATCTCTTCTGCACCCATAATTAGTGGAAATAGAATAATTGGTATGATAACCCTTGATCAAATAGCTAAGTATAAGATGTTAAAACAGGTAAAGAATTCCCTTCATTAGTTTGCATTTACACTTTTATTTCAAAAAGCTCCATCATTTTTTCATCTTTGCTTCTTCAGGAGTTTGTTTTTTCCCTGGAATTGTCATTGCTATTCCAAGATAAAAAGGTTTATGTAGTTAATATGTTGTTATTAAAGTCAAATTGTGCTCTTTCCCTTACAATTGGATTTACAGGATACCCATCAAAGAAATTATCAAAACCACCTGATCATCCCATAAAACTACCATCTCTATTTTCCTTTTGTGAACTAATTAGTATTACCATAAAACATATCAAAAAGCTTTACCCTTTTTATACCTTCTCTACCAATTAGTTTAAGGAAATGTTCTTTCAACCTTTCAACTCCACCTTTATCTGTTTGAATTTTTCCCGCTGCTGAGCGGAAATGTCCACCTGCTGTTCCTTTGCCTTTTGCAAGTTTTAGTGCTATTTTCCCTGCTTGAAACTTCTTTGTGGTTGTCCTAATAGAGAAGAATATTTCTCCTTGATATTCACCTAATGCGAAAACCCATTTAATCTTTTCTATTCGCTGTAAAAGATCTGATATCTCAGCTATAAACTCAATCTCTTTTATTTCTCCTGTATCACATATTATCACATCACGAACAATTTCCACTTTTTTTATACCTTCTGTTAGCATTATAAGATGATCAAGTTTTAATCTTGGTTTTTCTATTTTTCTAAGTGTTACCAATGATATATAAGGAGTAAGAAAGATAAGACTTTTTTGGTCATTAACAGTGATTTCCCTGCCTATATCCCATATATCAGTTTTTATTCCATAATAGAGAGCGGTAGCAAGAAATTTTCCAATAGGTAAAGATAGCTCTTTTATATATTGAGTAACAACAGCAGATGTGCTGGCTATATCTTTCCTAACATCATAGAAGATAGCTTTGCGGGTTTTTTTCCTTAAAGGTATATGAGTATCTATCACTATATGTGGAGTTATATCCTTTGATAAGCTATTGTTTCCTGCACCAGGTTGTGTGTCAACAAGAATAACCAAAGGGAATCTATATTGATTTAATTTGCTTATATGGGTAAGTTTAACCCTAAGTTGATGTATCATTGCCAAATTCTCTGCTCGAGAAATGATACCGCCGTAAGATATGGTGCAGTTAATATTTTTTAGCTTAAGAAATATCTCTTTTAATCCGAGAGCAGCACCTATTGAATCAGGGTCAGGATTGTTGTGCAAGACAATCAATCCTGTTTTTATCTTCCCCAAACTATCAACTGCCTCAAGCATCTCATTAACAAGAGACTTCTCTTCCTTCAATATTTTTTATCCTTATAGTTTTTTTATATTTTTAAAAATTTTTTAACTTAAGGATACGTTCCTATAAAAGGTTTGATAAATCAAATCCTTATATTAAGCTTTATCAGAAGAACCAAAAAGCTCAACCTTGTGAGCAACTACTTCAGAGATCAAATCTCTTGCTGGGCCCAAGATTTTTCTTGGATCGAACTCTTTTTTGTTTTCAGCAAGAACCTTCCTTATTGCTGCTACCAAAGAGAGCCTAAGATCGGTATCTACATTTACCTTGTTAATACCAAAGGATATCGCTTTTTTTATATCTTCCTCCGGGACCCCTTTAGCTTCTTTTAAATCTCCGCCATAGCTGTTCACCATTTCTAATATATATGGGATCACACTTGATGCACCATGTAGAACCAGAGGGATCTTGGTTTTTTCTTTTACTTCCTTGAGTCTATCAAAATCAAGTTTTGGCTTACCTTTAAATTTAAAAGCCCCATGAGAGGTACCAATGGCTGGTGCTAAAGAATCTATACCTGTTTTTTTTACAAATTCTTTTGCCTCATCAGGATTGATAAGCACCGCATCCCTTTCTTTAACAGAAATATTATCTTCAATTCCTACAAGACGCCCCAGCTCTGCCTCAACCGCAATGTTAAATGGTTTTGCCATTTCCACCACCTTTTTTGTCTTCTCTATATTTTCTTCAAACGGAAGATTTGAGGCATCAATCATAATAGAAGTAAAGCCACCCTCAATACACTTCTTTATGATATCCATATCACGACCATGATCCAAATGCAAAGCAATAGGGATATTTTCTTTAGCAGCTACATTTACCATTGCAACGATATAATCAAAACCTGCATATTTTATAGCACCTTCACTTACCGCAATTATTACTGGTGATTTTTTTTCTCTGCATCCTTTTATTATTCCTTGCAAGATTTCCATATTATTGATATTGAAAGCACCTACTGCATATCCCTCTTTGTTTGCTTTATTTAAAATTTCTTTACCACTTACAAGTGCCATTTTTTTCTCCTTTTTTATTTGGAATTTTTATGTTGAAGCCATCCGTTATTAAAACCATATTTATTTAGTAAGTCAACTGTTTCTTTATATTCTGACCATTTGATTTTCCTATTTATCTCCGGGAACTTATGAGCCTTATTTGCTGGGAAATATTGCGACATTAAGCTTATATAGATATCATTACCAATATTTTTTGCTATTTCTTTAAGGGATTTTTCTGTTTGTGATTGATGATTTGGCAAGATAAGATGCCGAATCAAAACCCCTCTTTTTGCTATTTTCGTTTCATCCATTACAAGATTTCCAACCTGCCTGAACATCTCCTTTATTGCTTTTATATTTATTTCTGGATAATTAGAAGCAAATGAATATTTTTTAGAGGCTTCCCTATCGCTATATTTTATATCAGGCAGATAGATATCGATAATTCCATCCAAAAGCTTTAATATTTCTACTTTTTCAAAGCCGCTTGTATTATAAACAATAGGAAGTAAAAACCCTCTTTTGATTGCTATATTTAAAGCAGTTAGTACATAAGGGATATAATGGGTAGCAGTTACTAAGTTGATGTTATGTGCTCCTCGCTTTTGTAAAGATAGCATCATATTAGCAAGTTCATTTACTGTAACTTCCTTCCCAACACCTAATTGGCTTATTGGGTAATTTTGGCAATAAACACATTTCAATGAACAGTTAGAAAAGAATATTGTACCAGAACCTTTGTTTCCTGAAATAGGCGGTTCTTCTCCAAAATGGAGGTTAAAACTTGCTACTTTTACTTTTTTAGAGGCTCCACAATATCCAATCTCACCATGCATACGATGAACCCCACACTCCCTTGGACATAAAAGACATGGGTCCATCATTTTATATAAAGCTTTTATCCTTTTTTTAAGCTCTCCTTTTTCATACAGGGTGATATAAGAAGGCCTCATGGCATAAGGGAGAGTTTTTCCTTTTCTATTAGTTCTTCAACCTTTTTAGCCCCATTTTCAATTTTTTCAAGTAAGGTCTCCCTATTTTTTCTGATCATTATCTCTATTATTCCATTTTTTAGATTTTTTTCACCAATTGTTATTCTAAATGGAATCCCTATAAGGTCTGCATCCTTAAATTTTACCCCTGGTCTTTCATCTCTATCGTCTAATAGAACCTCTACTTCATCTTTTGTTAGCTCTCCATAAAGCTTTTCAGATACATCCTTGATCTCTTTATTCTTTATATTTACCGGTGTTATAATAACCTCAAAAGGTGCTATTGTAACAGGGAATATAATTCCATCTTTATCATGATGTTGTTCAATAGCAGCTGCCACAGTTCTTCCAACTCCTATTCCATAACATCCCATAACCATGAGCTTTTCCTTCCCTTGAGCATCCAGATACGTGGCGTGCATTGCTTTAGAATATTTTGTGCCAAGTTTAAAATTTCTCCTCCGCATTCAGGACATCTATCAGATGGAGTAATAAATCTTAGATCTGTTATCTCCTTTAGAGGAAAATCACGGTCATAATTAACATTAATAAAATGGGCATCAGCTTCATTAGCCCCTGTTACAAAATTTGAAAGTGAGCCAATAGCATGATCTGCTATGATTCTAATATCAAGTCCAACAGGTCCTGCAAAACCTTTGGGCGCATTTGTTACTTTTTCAACTGTTGCTTCATCAGCAAGTTCGATCCATTCAGCTTTAAGATAATTTTTTAATTTTACCATGTTTATCTCGTGATCACCTCTTACAAGAGCTGCAATAACACCTTTATCACT
>JAFDIG010000149.1 GCA_019308145.1 Deltaproteobacteria bacterium
TTTGCAACCTCTAATGTTGCAGGATTTATGATTGTACCTTCAAAGATATTGTTTTCAACCTTTGAATCCCATAAAGCGACCATGGTTTTAGAATCAAATGTATATATTAGAATCGTCCCTCCATTTTTATATCTTTGAACATATACATTCAGATCAATAGAAGAATCAGCTCCCTTATATACCCCATCTTTATTAGATATGTTTACAGGTTCAAGTTTATTTATCTGATAAACATGAGCTTTAGCAGAACCCTCTCTGAAGATGGTAAATGTTTTATTAATAAAATCAAACTGCACCTCTTCTTTTAATTCTGGATGTACAGGCTTTCCATAAAAGATCGGACCTGAAAAATTGATCTGAAAAAATGGATAGAAATTTTCAACATCATAAGTGTAAAGAAGCATCATACTTCCGCTATTGTATCTCTGTATAAATACATATAGATTTTCGCCTGAATTTTTTATATTTTTAGCCGTTGCTTTAGTTGTACCTAAATATAGGCCCTCTGCATCATAAGGGGTGCTTATATATTGCTCTGGATATTCATATGCACCCATATCAACAACACCATTTCCATCACCATCGCCATCTTGAACCCTTGGGGTTCCATCTTTATCTAATGCTGGAATTTCTGGAGCATTGTTATCCCCTTTATCTATTACAGGGGAATTCTCTTTTAGATGAAGGTCAAAAGGTGGTAAAGCAAAGAGAGGATCAACATTTAAGTTGTTTCCTTGATTTAGGATAATCCCAACAGATGAAAAAATACCTGTAAAATCATTATTAAAAAGGTTTACAGTAGGAAATGCAGGAAGCAGGCTATGTTTTCCCATTGTTGATTTTCCATATCCAGGGAAATAAATATATATATCACTCCCAATCTCTGCTTCATTTCCCCATATGATATTATTGTATATGTGTGTGGTATCTATCGAATAGCCTGGCTCAAAATATACACCACCACCCTTGCCTGCGGTATTAAGTGTTAAGCTGTTATTGGTAAAGATTATATCGTCATAGGTAACTTTAACATAAACCCCTCCACCATTACCTATACTATCCGTTTGCTTTTTAACCATCGGGCTCAATTTTTCAGTAAGATAAGACCATGCAGAGTTACCTGTAAAAGTGTTATTGACAAATATTATATTGCCATTCCATACAACTTGGGCATAAGCCCCTCCACCATTACCAGATCCAACAAAAGTTTTATAATTAGCTTTAACATAATAAAAATAAGGCCTGGCACTATTGTCTATAAAAGAATTGTTTTTAAATATTATATTGCCATTATTCACATAAGCATAAGCCCCTCCGCCATAATGATCAGCATGGTTGTTTTTAAATTCACAATTTTCTATAACTATATTCCCTGTGCCTTCAGAATTATAATTATATACATATAACCCTCCGCCGTAATATCCATTTCCATGTTTTATTATATTTTCATCAGAGCTATCCTCTGCTTCTGATTCTTTATCTGAAGTAGATGGTGTAAATCCTGAAAAACCATTCTGTATAGTAACACCCTTTATGGAAATATTACTTCCCCACGTTATGTTGGAGTTGTAAATGTCAAGAACTCTTCCATTGCCACCTCCATCCAGTATGGTTTTATCTGCACCTGCTCCTATAATGGTGAGTGAACCTTCACTACTTCCAGGCAAATAGGTAAAATTCCCATAATATGTCCCTGCTGCTATATTTATGGTATCATCCTCATTGTTGTTCGCAGCAAAAGTAAGAGCGGCCTGTAAATCCATATCTGCTGGTACATTAATAGTTGCAGCTTTTAGCAATCCTTGAAAAGCAAAAGATAATATAGTAAAAATAAAAATAATGAATATAATCTTCTTCATTGCCCCCTCCCCCTTTCATGGTTAAAGCAAAATAATATTTTTCCCAATTTTAATAGAGAGTATTACACTTTTTTAAAAAAGTCAATGAATATTTTCCTCTTACTCCCTTAACATTGACACAAATTATCAGCTTTGATAATCTAATTTAAATTAATAAAATTATAAAAAAATGAAAAATCTTTTATCTTTATGGCCATATTTTCGTAAAAATCATTACAAGATACTATTTATGACAATTGCAGGATTATTCTGTCTTCTGATTGTAGATGGTTTGCAACTCATAATTCCTCTTATAATTAAAACGGCTGTTGATGAGATGACACAGCTAAGTGCTACTTTTAGTTCTCTTTTAAGATTTGGCTTAACCATTGTCGGGATAGGATTTTTGATCGCCATCTTTAGATTTGGATGGCGATTATTTCTTATAGGTGGTTCATACAGGATAGAAGAAGCTTTACGAGATCATCTTTTTTCCCATCTTATTCATCTTGGGCCTAATTTTTATCAAAGGATAAAAGTAGGGGATATTATGGCAAGGGCTGTAAATGATATAGGATCAGTAAGGCTTGCCACATCCTTGGGGCTTATTGCTTTGGCTGACTCTATTGTCATGGGCACAGCAACCATATTTCTATTATTTCATATAGATAAAAGGCTTGCAATCATTTCGCTTTTGCCTTTTTCTTTTCTTTTATTATTCACTAATCAGTTTAGTAAGGCTATACACAAAAAATTTAGGGAGGTACAGGAGACATTCTCCATCCTTTCTGAAAGGGTAAGAGAAAGTTTTGCTGGTATCCGCGTTGTTAAAAGCTTCATAATAGAAAAGGAGAGAAAGAAAAAGACAGAGAAAATAAGCATAAATTATATGAAACAAAATATAAAACTCATGCAACTTTGGGGACTTTTTTTCCCTCTTACCATGTTTTTTACAAACCTTGGTCTTGGCATTGTTCTCCTTTGGGGTGGGAAAAGCACCATCTTAGGAGAGATTACTGCTGGCGATTTTGTTGCTTTTATGAATTATCTTATAATGCTTACCTGGCCTATGTTAGCCATAGGATGGGTTATAAACCTCCTTCAGAGAGGCGCTGCATCAATAAGAAGGATAAACCAAATCCTTAAAGAACCACCCGAAATAGTAGATTATCCTAAAATCAAAAAGATAGAAAAGATAAAAGGAAAAGTTGAGATAAAAGATCTAAATTTTTCATATCAAAAAGATGGTCCTTTGGTATTAAAAAATATCTCTATCTCTATAAATTTAGGAAGCTTAATAGGTATTACAGGAAAAATAGGAAGTGGGAAAACAACTCTCTGCCATTTAATTCCAAGATGGTTTGAACCTCCTTATAATGCAATTTTTATTGATGATACTGAAATCCATTATATCCCACTTAGGGTTTTAAGGTCTCATATAGGTTATGTTCCGCAGGAGATATTTCTTTTCTCTGAAACCATAAGGGAAAATATTAAATTTGGAAAACCTTCTGCGTCTGATGAGGAGATGATAATCGCTTCTAAAATCAGTTCCATATATGATGAGATAAAAGAATTTCCAGATGGCTTTGATACCCTTGTTGGAGAAAAAGGTGTAACCCTTTCAACAGGACAAAGGCAAAGAATTGCTATTGCAAGGGCTATTTTGCTTAATCCAACTATATTGATTCTTGATGACGCTCTATCATCTGTTGATATTAAAACCGAAAAGAAAATCATATCAGAACTGATAAAAATACGTAGAGGCAAAACAACAACCATTATAGTCTCGTATAGAATAAGCTCTATAATGGATGCAGATTGTATATATGTAATGGATGAGGGGAAAATCATTGAAGAAGGTAAACATGACAAGCTTATACAAAATGATGGTCTTTACAAACGGCTTTTCATTACACAAGAGTTAGAAAAGGATGTAATGATATAATATGTATAAAGATTTTGGATATATAGAAGAAGGTAATCTTGGAAAACCTTATAATCTAAAGCTATTAAAGCGACTTTTCCCATTTGTTAGACCTTATATAAAATGGGGTATACTCTCAGTTGCTTTGATCCTTCTAATAACCGCTGTAACATTGCTTCTTCCATATTTAACAAAAATTGCAATAGATCGTTATATTGTAGTATCAGCAAGAAAGATAAATATTAACTCTATTCCTGATAGTTTAAAACCTTTTGTGATGTTTGATAATAAAGGAAATGCATTTATTCTTTCATCACACCTAAAAAGGATCAACCCAAAGATTGTTTTTAAGCTTGAACAAAAAGGAGAGTTAACAAAAATAAGATATTATCCTGGTACTTTTTTTAAAAATGAGACAAAAGTTGTTATAAAAAAATATCCTTCTTTATTTTCTATTTCAAAAAAACATTTTTTTATCTCATATAAAGATTTAAAAAGCCTTCCTTCAAAAGATATTCTGCTTTTAAGGAAAGCGGATATCGTTGGACTTTTCAAGATTGGAGGAATATTCCTTATCTCTTTAATAATTGGAATGGTAGCCACTTACTGGCAGATACATTTTATGGAGTTAACAGGCCAGAATATCATGCATGATATAAGGATGAAACTTTTTTCTCATCTTGTAACCCGTTCTATCTCCTTTTTTGATAAAAATCCAATAGGTAGGTTAGTAACAAGGGTTACCAATGATATTGAGAATCTTCATGAAATGTTCACTGCAATACTTATAAACCTCTTTAAAGATATATTTTTGCTTTTAGGGATACTTCTTCTTCTGATTAACATCCATTTCAAAATGGCCATTATCTGTTTAACCCTTGTTCCTATCGTGTTTATTGTTGCTTTGATCTTTTCACATATGGCACGTGATGCATTTCGTATTACAAGAGAAAAGATTGCGCAAATCAACGCAACAATTCAAGAGAGTATCGCAGGCATAAGGTTGATACAGATATTTTTGAGAGAAAGAGAGAATATAAAAAGGTTTTATAAGCTTAATCATGAAAATTTCCTTGCCAACCTGAGGCAAGTAAAAATCTTTGCATTTTTTGTTCCTATTATTGAACTTCTATTAACTTTTAGCATTGCTTTGATCATATGGTATGGAGGAAAAAGTGTAGTCCAAGAAGAGATGAGTTTAGGGACACTCGTTGCTTTTATCTCTTATATGAGAATGTTCTTTAAGCCAATTCAGGATATATCTGAAAAATATAATATTATGCAGTCGGCTATGGCATCAGTTGAAAGGATCTTTAAGCTTTTAGATGAAAAGGATATGATACCATCTCCTTCTAAAGGTTTTATAAAAAATAAACTAAAAGGTGAGATAGAGTTTAAGAATGTATATTTTGGATATAATAAAAATGAACCTGTTTTAAACGGAGTAACATTTAAGGTTTACCCAAAAGAGATGGTAGCCCTTTTTGGCCCAACTGGAGCAGGGAAAAGCTCTATAATTTCACTTCTATTTAGATTTTATGATGTATGGGATGGGGAGGTTTTGATAGATGGTATTGATGTAAGAAAATGGGATCTAAAGGCATTAAGATCTCGTATTGCTTTAGTAATGCAAGATCTTTTTCTATTTTCTGGCAACCTTAAAGAGAATCTTCTTTTAGGTAAAAATGTTCCAGAAAACAAAATAAAAGAGGCACTTTTTTTATCAAATGCCAATAGGTTTATAGATAAGCTGCCATCACGTTGTGAAGAGAAAATAGGAGAAGGTGGGCAATCCCTTTCTTATGGAGAGCGTCAACTAATCGCGCTTGCAAGAGCATTAATCCATAACCCTGATATATTAATTCTTGATGAAGCAACTTCTAACGTAGATCCTGAAACAGATTTTTTAATCCAAGATGGAATAAAAAAGTTAAAA
>JAFDIG010000150.1 GCA_019308145.1 Deltaproteobacteria bacterium
ATTGAAAATAATTGCTCTGTTTTTATCTTTTTCCTCTTTTGATACAAGTATTGGTATCTTATCAAATGAGACAACTTCATTAATAAAGTTAATATCTTCATGTTTAACAAGGTAATCAATAGAATCTTTAAAATTCATATAACAGTTCTAAATAGTTCCTTTTACTTCCTTAACGATCTGCAAAAATTCTTCATCTGTTAAAGAGGCATGCCTGTCATATGCCTTTGCTTCAACCTTTTCTATAATCGCTTTTATCTCATCATCATCTGCCTTATATCCTAACTGGTCTAACTTTGCTTTTATTGCAACCGGGCCACTATATTTCCCAATAGGAATAATCCTTTTATTGCCAACAAGTTCAGGGGGAACAACTTCATATAGAGGCGGATATGTAAGAACACCCCAAACATGAGCATCAAGTTTGTGAGTAAATGCCCATTTCCCCACTATTGGCTTTGTATCAGGCAAAGGAACCTTAGTTAAGGTTTCAATATATTTAGAGAGCTCAAAAAGCCCTTTTGTATCTATACCCAGATCTAAATCATAAAGAACTAAAGTGCTTATAACCAATTCATCTAAAGATAGATTGCCAGCCCTTTCTCCCAAACCATTTATTGTGACATCAATAATATCTGCCCCTGCCTCAAGTGCTGCTAAAGAATTTGCTAAAGCCAAACCAAAATCGTTATGACAATGTATTTGTAAAGGAAGATCAAAGTGAGATTTTACTTCTTTTACCATAAACTTCATTCCAGCTGGAATGATTGCACCAGCAGTATCTGCAATAGTAATCCTTTGAGCACCTGCTGAAACCGCTCTTTTTAACAACTCTATCAAAAAACTCATCTCTGTCCTGGTAGTATCAACAGGAGCATATCTTACTACTGCATCCCCTTTATTTGCATATTCAATAGCCTCAACAACCCTTTCCATCATCTGTTCTTTTGAAACCTTTTGAACATATTTTAACCTTAATTCAGAGCTTGGATATATCAAATCAATAATATCTGGTCCAGACTCAAGGCTCATATCGATCTGTTTTTTCCAGTCTTTCTGAAAGATTTGTGCTATTGCTTCAACCTTTATGTTAGATTGTTTCTTAAATGTTTTAATAAACTCATAATCGATCTTTGATCTCCCTGGATAACCACCTTGAATCTGTTTTATACCTATCTTTTCTAACTTTTCTGCGATATTAAGTTTATCTTTCAACGTAAAGTTAGCAGCTGATGCTTGCTCACCTTCTCTTAAAGTGCAATCATTTATTATTATCTCTTTAGCAAAAAAGAATTGAGACTTTACTTCTTTTATATGGTTATAAATACTATCTGCAAACTCCATTTAAGCTCCTTATATATTTATTAATTTTTAAACCTGTTAATTAAATTAGTTACTCTAATTTTATACCAATTCTCCCTATCTTTTTTAAACTTTTCAATTGGATAGACTGCCCCTTTTTGAGGACCTGATGTTAATGGGTCGTTATGAACTCTTAAAGGTAATATATCATCCTTTAAAGGACGTATTCCTTCCCTTAAATTATATGCTCTTGCTAAAATCAAAAATCTTTCTGCTAAAAGATCCCAATCAGAATGTGCAAAATTAAACCCTGTTGCAGCATTTAAGGCATCCATATATATATCAGGTGTAATGAAATGCCTATGCCATGTACATACCAAAAGAGAATCTGCCATCACCCTGTGATTCTGCTCTTTTATTGTTAAACCATAATGGTGGCAACCACCTCTATCCCCAACTGCGAACTGAAGCCCCCTCTCATGTTTTGCCTGAGTGGCATAAGCACCAAACTCCAATCCCTTACAATGCATAGCAAAATGCTCTGCACCTTTTCCAAATGTTTCAGCAGCCTTTTTTACACCCAAAGATAAGATCTCTCCAATACCTTTTCTTTGTACTATCAAATTCCATAAAGCTTCCATTGCCTCTACATTACCCCAAGTAAGATCAATCCCACCTAAATCATCTTTTGTGATGATCCCTCTTTCGTAACATTCCATAGTAAAGCTTGTTACATTGCCTAACGAAATGTTATCAATTCCAAGCTCATCACCTAAACTATTGAGATAGATCAGCCCATCATGATCAGTTACAAGGCAACCAGCACCTATGGTAGATGTAGAATCAAAATCTGGGGTTGCAGTTCTTCCTGCATGTTTACCATCCCTTATTACTCCAAGCTGCATGCAAGAAAATGGGCAGAGATAGCAACCTCTGTTTTTTACTTTTGATTTTCTTTCAAACTCAAAACCACTAATCTTATCAATATCTTCCCAATGTGCTTCTCTATAATTCTTTACATCCAATTCACTTACATCTGAATGCCACATTGAACCAGCTGAACTGCCCCACCTAACAAGGTAATACCCTCTTCTCTCTTCTGTTCTGGCCCTTTTTAACATCTCAAATATCTTATTATAAACCTTATAAAACTCTTCTGGCTCGGCTACATCAAAGCCTTTGCTTCCTTTTACAACTATAGCCTTTAGGTTTTTAGAACCCATCAAACAACCACTTCCACCTCTTGCTGCAGAGTGGTAATAATCATGCTGAATACCTGCAAACCTTACACCGTTTTCTCCTGCTATTCCAATAGAAAGCATCTTTACCCTATGATTGTTTAACTCTTTTTTTAGGATTTTTTCTGTGTTAAATGTGCTTTTCCCCCACAGATGAGAAGCATCCTCAAAGGATATATCATGATCAAAGATCTTAAGATAAACAGGTTTTTCTGCTTTACCTGTTATAATGATACCATCAAAACCTGCGCTTTTAAGTTCTACTCCAAAATGAGAACCTACTATTGAATGGCATAAGGTAACACCTGTTTCTGGGGATTTAAAAAAGGTGCAAAGCTGTGCTCCACCAGGCAAAAGCCCAGAGATAGGCCCTAAAAGAAACATCAAAGGAGCATCTTTATCAAGAGGATCAGCATGAGCTGGTAATCTTTCCCATAATAGATATGCACCTAATCCTCTACCCCCAATAAACCTTTTTGCCATATCCATATCAAGATCCAGAATCTTATAAGAGTTTCTGCTTAAATCAACATCCAGAATCTTTCCCATATACCCACTCATACATCTCTCCTTTTATCAGTTTCTAATTTGTTAGCAGGAAAGAGTTGATATGCTAAATCACTTGCGATCTTTTCTGGTCTTTTTGCATAATGGCTCCCATCAAATGTTTGACCAGGAAGAAAACTCAATGCACCAGATGGACATATCCATGCACATTCAGGAAGGCCATCACATAGATCACAATTGATGGCCTTATTTGTTTCAGGATGAAATCTAATAGCAGTTTCATGGTGACAGGCTTTGGCACATCTTCCGCATTTTATCCCTAAACATTTATCCTGCTCGATAACAACAGCACCTGTTTTTTTGTTAATAGATATTGCTTTTTCAGGCTTTACTGGGCATGCCTCAATGCAGGGATGATCAGAGCATTGATGACAAAGTATTGGAATCTCTATTGGGCCAGGATCAAATTGGAGGATAAATATTCTTGATGCCTCAGGCCATATTTTACCTTCATGATAAAGGGAACAAGCTTGCTCACAAAGTCTACATCCAGTACAGAGCTTCCAATTTACATCAATAAAGCCTTTTATTATCTTTTCTTCCATATTTCTTCCTGATAACCTGTATCCTTTTCCTTCATCCATATCTTTCCCCCTACAAAACCTTCTCTTCCCTGCCTGTTTCTACTTTTCTTAAACTTACTTTATCTTTCTCATTAATCCTCAAAATCTTTCTTCCCATCTCACCTAATGGAAGTTTCCCTTCTTCTACCCTTTCATCTATTGAAATCCATGCCCTTAAGGGGATCCCTGATTCTGATAAATATTCAATAAGATCATTATCCTTAAACCCTAATTTTTTAGCATCATTAGGATTGATCTTGCAGATCCTTTTCCCTTTTTCATACTCATTATCTTTTTGTTCTACTATAGGAAACCATTTTCTTGAATTTTTTATCTCTTCTCTTAATTTAGTAGTCTTCTCATAATTTACTTTACCATCTTCAATTACAACACCATATCTTTTTTCTACCCTATCTATGGTGATAAGTCCTTCAATATAATCTTTTAATACTAACTCTGGGTCTCTTTCCAATGGATCACCATAACCTCCTCCTCCATTACTCAACTCTAACAAGGTATCACCTTTTAATAAATGGAAATTTGTTATCTTACCTGGGAATGGTGATGGTTCAACAAGCTCACCTCCCCTCTTAACTACAAATCTATTCCCATATCCAGAATAACCGCCCAATATACCAAATGGTGGAACAATATTTCGATCTGAAACTACAGAGAGAAAACCGTCTGATATATGCATATTGACTTCTCTTCTCATACCTAAACCACCACGCCATTTGCCGTCCCCACAGGAATTTTTCCTTAATTCACATCTTGTAAATAAAAACGGGAATTCCAATTCAAGTGATTCTACTGGCTGAATAGAGCTGCAATCTCCGCTGTTATAGCATGCCAAGGTATGTGAACCATCACCACCTTTAAAACCTCCTACACCACCATGTGGGTATTCATAATAGACATAACTTTTGCCATTTCTTGGATCATAACCACCTATATATGTATGGTTAGCAGTTCCTTTTACATCACCAGCAAGCATATCAGGAATCGCTTTTATTAAAGCCCCTAAAGTTACTGATGATACCCTCCTTCTTATTTCAGAAAAAGCACCTGTCGGAGCAGGAGGGACAGCATTTAATATCGTTCCTTCGGGGGCTGTTACAGTAATGGGACGAAATGTACCGCTATTGACCGCACCAGCTGGATCAATCGCGGATTTTATTACAATAAAGACACCACTTGTTGTAACCGCTAAAGATGCATTTACTGGTCCTGGCACCCAATGTGAGCTACCAGTAAAATCAGCGGTGAGATTATCTCCTTCTTTTGTTAGTTTTAATTTTATAATCACTGGGTCTAAAGAGCTTCCGCTCATATCAAGGTAATCTTCATAAAAATATTCACCATCAGGAATTTCTCTTATAGCATTGCGCATCCTCTCTTCACTTCTATCTAAAATCACTTGCATATATTTCTTCAGATTCTCTTTCCCATATTTCTCCACTACCTCTCTTATCCTCTTCTCTGCCATACGGCATGTCCCAACCATACCTCTTAGATCACCACGTCTTTGATCTGGCAGCCTCATATTATTAAACAATATATCCATAACAGCCTGATTAGGTTCACCCTTTATATAAAGTTTAACTGGTGGAATACGTATACCTTCCTGGTATATCTCTGTTGCCCTTCCTGAGATACTACCAGGTGTCATCCCTCCTACATCAGCCCAGTGAGCCCTCATGGAAGGAAACAGAATCATCTCACCCTCTATAAATATAGGATATACAATAGTAACATCAGGAAGATGAGTCCCCCCTACATATGGATCATTCACAATAAAGAGATCACCTGGATTAATATCTCCTTTATATTTTTCTATCACCGTTCTCACAATCCATGGCAGAGGAATAACATGACCTGGTAGATCTTCAGACTGAGCAATGGTTTGGCCATCTTTATCAAATAAGGCACAGGAGAAATCCCTTGCCTCATGGAGTACCGATGAATAGGCGATGCGAGTCATAGTAATACGCATCTCCCTTACAGTTGATATAAGACCTTCCCTTATTACCTCCAAAGTTATTGGATCAATAAAATCTTTATCATTCATCTTGTTCATAGTTCACCTCTATACCTCTATTAATATATTTCCTAAATCATCTATTTTTGCCTTTTGATTTGGTAAAACAACTGTGGTAGAGCCAAATTCTTCAATAATAGCAGGACCTTCAAACTCTATTTCATAAGGTAAAAGATCTCTTTCAGCCACCTTACAATCAATAAATCCCGTATCTTCAAAAAATACCTTTCTTGTATTCCAATTTGGGTTACCTTTTGGTTTTGACTTTTCTGTTGATAGAGCAGGTCTGGGATTGCGGTACAGGGCAGAAACCCTTATATTTACTATTTCCGTTGGCTCTTTTCTATCAGCATAACCATAAGTCATCTCATATTGATCATAAAAAGCTTTTTCTAAACTTTCTTGTGTAATAGGATTTGAAATAGGGACATGGATTTCAAATGCTTGTCCAATGTATCTCATATCCATATATCTTATAAACTGAATATCCTCTTTTGCTATCCCTTTATCCTTAAAACTTTTGTAGGCTTCATCGAGCATATCAGCAAAGATATCTTCTATCTCTTTTACATCAACCTCTCTGGTTTTTACGATATGGGTTCTCACCTGATTTATCATTGTATCAGAAGCTAAAAGGCCTAAAGCACACAAGTTTCCCGGAATATTAGGTACAAGAACCTTTTTCATTCCCAGCTCTTTTGCAAGTTGTGCTGCATGTAAAGGCCCAGCACCACCGAAGGCTACAAGAACAAATTCCCTTGGGTCATAGCCTTTCTGGACTGATATCTCATGAATAGCCATTGCCATATTATTTATAACTATCTTTATGATCCCATTAGCCATCTTTATCACATCATATCCCGGGAATTCTTTTGCTATTTTTTCTATTGCTTTTATGGATAACTCTTTATTCATTCTTATTTCTTCACCCAATTCCCTATCAGGATTTAGCCTTCCTAAAACTAAATTTGCATCTGTGATTGTTGGCTCTTCTCCTCCTTTTCCATAGCAGGCAGGACCTGGGTCTGCTCCTGCACTTATAGGCCCAACCCTTAAATTTTTGCCATCAAGCCATGCGATACTGCCTCCCCCTGCTCCTATGGTTTTAATATCTAAAAAAGGAGTCTTTATAGGATATCCTTTTACCTCTCCTAATGTTGTTAA
>JAFDIG010000151.1 GCA_019308145.1 Deltaproteobacteria bacterium
GGATAGGAAGCTGAGTTTAACAAAAATTTAATAAGCTCATTTGTTTTATCCAAAACTTCATCTCCTTATAAAGAGTATTATGAAAAAATCTATTTTGTATAGAGAATAAAAAGGATTAAAAATAGAGCAAAAAGAAAGGATTTTATAATAATTAAACAATTAATTAATTTATTAAAACCAAATTGAAATAGTAATGAAATATTAATTTAGCTAAAATCTAACAAAAATCAACTATTTTTTAATTAAATTTTCTATCTCTTTTTCATTTAGGGAGAGACTCTGTTCAAAGCTAATCCCTACATTAAACAGACCATTTTCTTTTTGAGTTACATGGACAACCTTTCCTTCAGCTTCTATAATTTGTTCACCAATAGCAATAGAGACCTTTATCTCTGTTCCTTCTTTAAAAGGGACATGAGATTTAAATAACATGCCACCATGGCTGATATTTAACGTCTTTCCTATTCCCTCAGCATCTATCTTTTTTGTATTATCCAAATGAGAATAACTAACCAGATGTTCTGCTTTTATCCTTTTAGCCTCTCTTTTTTCTCTATTTTTCTTTTTGTCCCCTTTTTTTTTCATAATAAACCTCTTTTTTATATTAGGATTCAGTAAGTTGAACCCATACTAATAGAAAGATAGAATTAACATGGATTTGATTTATTAAACCAAATGTTTGGCTCTTTGTTAAATAATCCATGATTTTATTCTGATTCTCTTTTCTGCTAAGTATTAGCATGAAACTATCAGATCAAAATAGATCACCATAAGATGGATCCACCACCACATCAAGTAAAGAAGGACGATCATTGTTAAAAAGCCATAAAAGAGCATCTTTTAGCTTATCAGGTGATTCAACATGCTTTGCATCAACATTAAAGCCTTTTGCAACAGAGATAAAATCAACTAAAGGAGGTTTAAGATCCATTCCAGTAAATTTTACCTTTTTTCCTCCATATTTTATCATATTTATTTTTACTATTCTATAACTTCTATTATTAAGAATAATATACTTAACCGGAAGGTTAAGATGAGCAGCGCTCCATAAGCCTTGAATTGTATAAAGGGCAGAGCCATCACCAACAAGAGCTACTACATTTATATCTGGCAGAGCAAGTTTTACACCTATAGCGCCTGGGATTCCAAATCCTAATCCTCCACCCCTTAAACCAAAATAGCTTTTATTATGGGAAAAATCAATATAATCATGTACAGGTGTCATATAGGAGATGCTTTCATCGACAATAGCAGTATTAGAGTCTTTTAATTCATTTATCTCATAAAAGAGCCTGGGTATAGATATAGGAGTTTTGTTAAAGAGTTGCTTTAAAACTTCCTTTTTCTTCTTTCTTCTCTTGTCCCTTTCTTTTTCTCGCTTTTTTTTTCTTTGATCTAAAAATTTTCTTTTTTCATTATCTATTTTTGAGGAAAGGATCTCGTTGAGCTCGTTAAGCCCCTTTTTTATATCGCCAGGAATACCAATAGTTTGAGGAAAATTTCGTCCAATTCTCTCAATGTTGAGATCAAAATGTATGATCTTTTGTCTTTTCTCCACCCCTTCTTTAGGAACAAAGGTTATTTGATTAAAAAGTGGCATACCAAAAATGATAATAAGGTCTGAATCATTTAATGCTTTTTTTATATTGATAGGGCCAAAACCTAAATTACCAAAGTATAAAGGATGAGAAGAAGGGAAGATATATTGAGAAATTAGAGGCATAGAATAGACCTCTGCACCAATCAGATCAGCAAATTTAATAAGTTCTTCCTGAGCATTACATTCCCATATTCCATCCCCTCCAATAATAACAGGATGATTAGCATCAATTATTAATGAAGCGGCTATATCAAGAGAATCTTTTGGAGGAGACATTGAAAAATTCAAAAAAGGGAAAACCTCTATATCAAATTCTTCTTCCTTAGCTAAAAGGTTTTCAGGTAAAGAGAGAAAAACAGGGCCTGCTGGTGGTTCAATAGCAGTTTTATATGCTCTAACTATTGCTAAAGGTATCTCTTTGGCAGTATAGACTTCATAGCTCCATTTTGTAAAAGGCCGAGCCATATTTACAAGATCAGCGGTGAGCATTGGTTCTTTAATCATAAAGCGTTGATCCTGTTGCCCTGCTGTTATAATAATGGGGGTGTTACCTCTGTAAGCATCATAGATCATGTTTAAAGAATTAGCTAACCCAGGAGCAATATGGACATTTGTTACAGCAGGGGTTCTGGATGCCCTTGCATAACCTTCTGCCATACCTATAACAGCACCTTCATGCAGTCCTAAAACAAAATCAATTTCAGGATATTTTTCCACAGCCTCCATAAAACCAACTTCACTTGAGCCAGGGTTACCAAAGATTACCTTTACTCCAAGTTTTAGAAGAGTTTCCATCAACGCATAAGCAGCTTTCATTTTTGGCATAATGAATCACCTATTAAATAAAAATTGTTTGAAAAGTATAAGAATAGCTCTTTTGTTTTCTAAATAATAACCTTTATTAAAATATGAAAGAAGTGTTTATCTTAAAAAATTAATTAGCCCGAACTTCATTTTCTTTTGTGAGTTAATTAAAAAAGTTTCTCCTGTATCGGTTTAAAACCTTTTTGGTTTAAATATTTGTATGCCAATTTAGTAGCTACCCTTCCTCTTGGTGTACGATTTATATATCCTCTTTGAATAAGAAAAGGTTCATAAACATCCTCTATGGTATCCTTTTCTTCCCCTAAAGCAGTAGAAAGTGTTTCAATCCCTACAGGCCCTCCATCAAACTTTTCTATAATTATTGATAAGATCTTTCTATCCATACCATCTAATCCAGTAGAATCAATATCCATTTTTATTAAAGCATCCTTTGCAATCTCAGCTGTAATAATCTTTTCACCTTTAACCTGTGCAAAATCCCTTACCCTTTTTAAAAGGCGAATTGCAATACGAGGAGTTCCTCTTGCCCTTTTTGCAACCTCTTCCCCACCATCCTTATCTATGGTTATATCCATAATTTTTGCTGCGCGAAGTACAATTTCAAGAAGCTCCTCTTTTTCATAAAAGTCAAGTCTGGCTACAACACCAAATCTATCTCTTAGAGGTGATGTAATAAGACCCGCCCTTGTGGTAGCACCAACCAAGGTGAAGCGTGGAAGTTCCAATTTTATGGTTCTTGCGCTTGGTCCTTGTCCTATAACGATATCAAGTTTAAAATCCTCCATAGCAGGGTAAAGGATCTCTTCTACAACATGGTTGAGCCTATGAATTTCGTCGATAAATAACACATCTCTTGGTTTAAGATTGGTAAGTATGGCTGCTAAATCACCAGGGCGTTCTATAACAGGACCTGATGTAGCCCTTATATCTACTTCTAATTCAGATGCAATAATATAAGCTAAAGTAGTTTTGCCTAATCCAGGGGGTCCATAAAAAAGGACATGATCGAGGGGATCAAGCCTGTTTTTAGCTGCTTGAATATATACTTTGAGATTTTCTATAACCTGTTTCTGCCCAACATATTCACTTAATCTACGTGGTCTAATCCCTATATCTTGAATAAGAGCATCTTCAATGATATCTGAGCCTAAGCTTCCTCTTTTTTTCATTTTTTTTTAATGCCTCATATTTTTTGAAAGTAATGAAAGTGCTTCTTTTAGCAAGGTTTCCAGGGTAACATTTTCATCCAATTTTTTGCTAAGCTTTGCTATTACAAACTCTATATCTCTTTTTTTATATCCTAAATTCTTAAGTGCTGAGATCATATCTTTGATTATTGCTTTATTTTTATTTGTTAACAGAAGAGCTTCAGAAGACGATTCCCATGGAATCTCCCATTTTTTATCCTTTAGTTCAATAATGATCCTTTCTGCTGTTTTTTTCCCTATCCCTGGAATTGCCATGATTCTTGCTACATCCTGGTTTATAACTGCATCAGTAAATTCTTGAGGAGATATGCCTGACAAGAGATTTATAGCAACCTTAGGACCTATACCTGAAACAGTAATAAGTTTTTTAAAGACCTCTTTCTCTTCTTTTGTTAAAAATCCATAGAAATGGATAAAATCCTCTCTTACTTGGGTAAATATATAAAGAATAACCTTATTTTCGACATCTGGCAAATTGTAATATGTTGAAAGAGAAACAAATATCTCATATCCTATTCCCATCACATCAACAATTATAGATTCAGGCGATTTTTCAATTAATTTGCCTTCTATCCTTGCTATCATCAATCTTTATCTTTTTCAAAATTCTTTTTTTTAAAGTTTACTTTTTTGTTGGGATAAGTTTTTTTATTGAAAACAGTTGATTTTGCCCATTTCATCAACTTGTTTGAATGTATATGACAAATGGCAACAGCTAAAGCGTCAGATTCATCATTTTGTAAAGGTTTTTTAAGGGAGAGAAGCCTTTTTACCATTACTTTTACCTGATCCTTAGTAGCTTGACCATATCCAACAACAGATATCTTTATCTGCAGTGGACTATATTCAAAAATCTCAAGACCTGCGTTTGTTGCAGAGAGAATTAATACCCCTCTTATATGCCCTAATTTTATCACAGTAGCAACATTTTTGTCTAAAAAGATAGTCTCTATTGCAAGTTCATCAGGAGAGAGCTCCATTATAAGGCGACTTATATTTGAATAAATATATCTGAGTTTTTTGGGAAAGGAGAGGTTATTCGGCACTTCAATTATTCCGCTATCAACGTATCTTATACTATCTTCTTTTTCTTCTAATATACCATATCCAGTTATATTAGAGCCAGGATCTATTCCAATTACTCGCATGATTATTTATTTAAAGCCTCAAGTTCAGCATCTGGTATATCAAAATTTGCATAAACCTTTTGAACATCATCTGATTCTTCTAAAGCATCCATAAGTTTTAGCATCTGTTCTGCATCCTTTCCTGTAAGTTTTACTGTTGATTGCGGAATCATTGTTATTTCAGCCAGCTGATAATTTATTCCTGCCTCCTCAATAGCTTTTTTTACATTTTCAAATTCTTGAGGGGAAGTAATTACCTCATATTCTTTATCTGTCTCCTTTACATCATCTGCTCCATTTTCAAGCGCTATTTCAATAAGTTTATCTTCCTCTACTTCATCTTTGGAGAAGAGTAGATACCCTTTTTTTTCAAACATCCATGAGACACAGCCGCTTTCACCAAGGTTTCCATTATGTTTTGAAAGTATATGACGAATCTCTGCAGCTGTTCTTTTTTTATTGTCAGTGACAAGATCAATTAACAAAGCAACGCCTCCTGGTCCATAACCTTCGTAAGTAAATTCCTCTAAGGTTTCCCCTGCTAACTCTCCTGTACCTTTTTTGATTGCCCTTTCAATATTATCCTTTGGCATGTTTTCAGATTTTGCCGCTGCTATTGCTTGCCTTAACCTTGGATTATGTTCAGGATCCCCTCCACCCATCCTTGCCGCAACAATAATTTCTTTTATAAGTTTAGTAAATATCTTTCCACGTCTTGCATCAGCTACCCCTTTTTTTCGTTTTATAGTGCTCCATTTAGAATGTCCAGACATATTTTAACCTCCAAAAAGAGTGAAAATATTTTTAAATATTTAATTTATAGATATCATATTAATTTTATACCATATTCTAAAATGGTTGACAATATAAATCAATTTCCAAAAGTAG
>JAFDIG010000152.1 GCA_019308145.1 Deltaproteobacteria bacterium
ATCTGAAGTTATCAATGTGGCAAGAACCCTTGGAGCTTCTGAGAAAAGAATACTCTTTACTGTGATATTACCTCTTGCAATTCCGAATATATTTACTGGTTTAAGATTAGAAGCCGGGATGGCATGGAGGGTTATAATTGCAGCAGAAATGGTTGCTATACCAATTGGTATTGGCGCTCTCATGATCAAAGCAGAAAGCTTGATCCGCATGGATATCATTATTGTCTGTTTAACCCTACTTTCTATTCTTACTTTGAGCTTTGAAAAGTTCTTTATCTATCTTGAGAAAAAGATAACAGGCAAATGGAATGAATAAAGTTGCTATTGAACTTAAAGGAGTAAGTAATTTTATCTTAAAAGATGTTAATCTTAAAATATATGAAAATGAGCTTTTTGTTCTTCTTGGGCCAACAGGTTCTGGTAAAACAACCTTGCTAAATGTCGTAGCAGGACTTACCCCCCATAAAGGCTCTCTCTTTTTAAATGGAAATCTATCAAACAGTATCCCTACAAATAAAAGAGAAATAGGTTACCTTTTTCAAAACTTATCCCTTTTTCCTCATCTGAATGTAAAATCAAATATCGCATATGGATTAAAAGTAAAAAAATGGCCAAAAGAAAGAATTGAAAAAAGGGTTGAACAGCTTTTAGATTTTTTTAATATAAGAAATATTGGTGATAGATATCCTCTGCATTTAAGTGGTGGGGAAAAACAAAGAGTTGCTCTTGCAAGAGCAATTGCTCCTAAACCAAAACTTCTTCTTTTAGATGAACCTTTAAGCAATATAGATTTTCGCACATCTAAATATTTAAGAACAGAATTCAAGCAAATCCATAAAAAACTAAAGATAACAGCTATTTATGTTACACATAACCTTTTAGAAGCAGAAGAACTTGCAGACAGAATCGGTGTGATTAGAAGTGGAATAATAGAACAAGTTGGTACGGTTGAAGAGATCTTTTTGTACCCTAAAAATAAAAATGTATATGATTTTGTCGGTGCTCCAAATATTTTAACCTGTAATATGATAAAGGTTTTAGGAAGTGGACTTGCTGAGGTAATCTGTAGGAATATACCTATTATTATTCCTTATGAAGGGGAAAAAGTTAAAAAAATTGCTATACCACCTAATCATATATCTATCTATAAAGAGAAACCACCAGGGCCTGATATCAACCGTTTTAAGGGGGTAGTTAAAGAGATAGAGGATTTAGGTTTTATCATAAGAGTAAAAGTTAAGGTGGGAGATAATCTCCTTTTAGCAGAGATTACAAAGGATATATATGAAGAGCTATCTATAAAGATCGGAGATGAAATATATGTAATATTAAAACTAAGATGGATAAGAGCAGTTTAGCTTTGAGAGATAAATAAGCTATCTATCTTTGACAAAAACCAAAACACCTGACAAAAATAAAAAAATAACCAATCTAATTCTCATTTTAAAAATTTTCAAATAAAAGGATTTTATAAAAATTGAGGATAAAATGTGAAGAAAATAATAATATTTTCTATTTTGCTTATCCTTTTATCTATATCAGGAATAGTAAATCGAGACCTATGGAATCCTCATGAATTCAGAGTGGCTGAAATCATAAGGGAAATTTCTGTAAATAAAGATTATGTTATACCTCACTTAAATAATAGACCTTTTATTGAAAAACCTCCTCTATATTATATTAGCGCGTATATCCTTTCCCTTTTGTTTAATGATAAGGATGGAAAAAGTTATAGATTAGCATCTGCTTTATGGGCTTTGGGAATATTGTTTCTTATCTTTAAGATCGGTTTGATATTTGGTGTTGATGAAGCAATAATTTCCACATCTATCCTCGCAACTTCATTAGGTTTTGTTCAAGGATCTCACTTTATATTGGTTGATATTGCTTTACTTTTTTTTATAACCTTATCCTTTTATGGGGTTGTAAAATATTTAAAAGAAGAAAAAGGTATTTATATTTTTACATTAGGGTTAGCAGGAGCGTTTTTGACAAAAGGATTTTTAGGATGGGGAATTATAGTTTCTGCGCTTTTGCCTTTTATTATCATTACTAAAAGATGGAAATTTATAAAAAAATTTATCCATCCTTTAAACATCTTATTATTGTTTGGCTTAGTATCTATTTGGCTCATTCCTTTAAGTTTAAGAGAAAATAGAAGATATTTTTATAAGTGGCTAATCTATGAAAATCTTGGAAGATTTCTTGGGTCAAAAACTCATCATTATCATCATACCCATGGAATATTTTACTATTTTTATATGGTACCTCTTATTTTTTTACCTTGGACTCCTTTACTTCCTTTTATAAAAAAAATAAAAAAAATGGAAAATAAAGAGATAATTAATTTTTTATGGTGCTGGGCAATAGGAGGTTTTATTCTGCTTTCAATTGCAACAACAAAAAGGGATATATATGCTTACCCTCTCCTTCCTCCTTTTTCCCTTTTGCTTGGTATCTCTTTAAATGAATATAAGCTAAAAATCAATATAAAAAGATGGATAAGATACTCTTTTCAATTATTTCCTCTTTTGTTTTTTATAATAGCAACTGTTTTGCTTTTTCTTAAAAAAAATACAATAGGTAACATTGAAATATTAATTATTTTGGGCATTATATTTACTATTTTAGGTTTTATTTTATCTAAAAAAATCGATAAATTTCCTTCATTTCCATATCAATTGATAATCCTACTTATATTTTTATGGATAGAGATATTAACGATCCTTGTACCTGCTATAAATCCATATAAATCATATAAAGATGGAATAAATAAGATCGCTGATTTTGTTCCACCAAATGAAAAACTTATTGCTTTTCATCCCAGCGAAACATTAAGAGGAGCATATCCTTTTTATATGGGAGACTTTCTCAAAGAAGTAAGAACCATTTCAGATCTCAAAAAAATGTTAAAATCAAACAAAATAAAATATATTTTGGTAGAAAAAAGATATTCAAAACATATCCTTCCTCTAAAATTAAAAAAGATTACACAAATAAAGATTGGTACAAAGCGAAGGCTTTTTATCTTTGAGAAGGAGTAATGGAACCCTATAAGAATAATTACTTACCTGCTTCAGTTTTACTAAACAAAGCTTTTAGCTCATAAACTCCTTCGCCAACTTTCTTTTCAATTTTAAACCCTGTTTTTTCAAAAAGGCGAAGCATAGGCCTGTTTCCAACAAGTACCTCCGCTGTAAAACCAAATAACCCTTTTTTCTGTAACAAATTTATTATATAAGATAGTAACTCACTACCTATTCCCAAATTCTGATAATCATCTCTTACCAAAAATGCAACTTCTGCAAGATTTTCATTTTCATTTACATAGTATTGCCCTATTCCCACAACCTTTTCTTTCCCTTTCCCTTTTATTGTAGCAAGAATTATCATCTCTTTAGTATAATCAATGGCGACATACTTCCCTAACTCCTCGTGGGGAATATATGTTCTCATTGAGACAAATCTACGATATAAACTATTATCTGAAAGAGAATAGAAAAAATCTTTTAATAATGGTTCATCACTTAATTTTACTGGCCTTAAAAATATTTCAAAACCTGTTTTTGTAGTTCTATAAGTCTCCAGTTCTTCAGGATACTCTCCCTTTTTTCCGGTTATAAAAATTTGATCCTTATATATTAAACTCTGGTTTTTTGCCTCTTCTATAAGCCAAGCTCTGAAATTTGGATGTGCTATGGATATCAATTCCATTGCACGTTCTCTAATGCTTTTACCATGTAAGTATGCTATTCCATATTCTGTTACAACATAATGAAGATCGCCTCTATTAAGTGTTACACCTGCACCTTCTTTTAAAAAAGGTACTATTCTAGAAACTGTACCATTCTTTGCAGTTGATTGTATGGCAAGTATTGTTTTTCCATTAGGAGATAAAGCAGCTCCTCGCATAAAGTCAGCTTGTCCTCCTATTCCACTGTAAAATACTTTTCCTATAGATTCTGCAGTTGTTTGTCCAGTAAGATCTATTTCTAAGGCTGTATTTATTGCGGTCATGTGCTTATGCTGTGCTATAATTAAAGGATTATTTGTATAATCAATAGTTCTAAATTCTATTACAGGGTTATCGTGAATATAATCATAAGTTTCTTTTCTACCCATACAAAAGGCTGCAACTGTTTTCCCACGATTAATACTTTTCTTACTGTTGTCAATAACACCTTTTTTCATTAATTCTACAATACTATCGCATAAAAGCTCTGTATGAACACCAAGATGTTTTTTATTTGAAAGTTTAGCTAAAATTGCATTTGGCATCTTCCCATAGCCTGTTTGAATTGTATCTCCATCTTGAACAAGTTGATTCACATAATAAGCGATTTTCTGACTTACTTCATCTTCTGCTTCTGCTTTATATTCCAATATAGGCTCATCATATTGAATTATAAAATTTACATCTTTTATATGAATAAAACCATCTCCATGAACACGCGGCATGTTTGAATTAACCTGAGCAATAACTAAAGGCGCTACCTCTGCTGCTGCTTTGGTAATATCAACACTAACACCTAAACTCATATAACCATTTCTATCTGGAGGAGATGTCTGTATAAAGGCTACATCAACTGGTATATAACCTTTATACAATAAATCTGGAACTTCTGACAAAAATATTGGAGTATAATCTGCTAATCCCTTATTGACTACATCTCTTGTATTGTTTCCAATAAAAAAAGAGTTATGTCTAAAATTATCCTTGAATTTTTCATCTGTATAGGGAGCAACGCCAAGAGTCCAGACATGGAACACTTCAACACCGAAAAACGCCTTCGGGCGAGATTTCACATAATTTATAAGAGCGTTAACAAGATATTGAGGTTCACCACAACCTGTACCAATAAATATTCTGTTCCCACGATAAATATGTGTGAATATTTCATCTTCTGGCAAAAATTTTTCAAGATAAGTATCTTTTATTTCATCATATATATTCACTTCTCTTTCTCCTTATTAGCCACTAAAACACTCATGACTATTCTTTTTTTCATCTATAACAATTTTGCTGTAAAAACAAAAAATATAATTAGTTCAAATCAAGCATGAATTAATTAAAAACATAAATCTTGATCTTATAAGATTAAAACAATTAAAAAATGATAATTAAAATTATAAGAAATAAGAAAATCTATATTTTTATTATCATTTTTTAAACTTTATGTCAACAACTTCATAAAAATAAAATATTATTATACATTGGTTTTTACTGTTTTTATCTTTTTCTCTAAAAAATAAATATAAAAAGATAAAAACACTCAAAAGTTATCAACTTATTTTAAATTGGTGAAAATATTTTGGAAATGGCTTATATCTTTGGAATAAAATCTAAACCTTAGGAAGAGTATCTTAATGTGTTATAGCAATTTAGTGTTATAGCAATTTATATATAAGTAATAATCAATCAAGCCTTGGTTTGCCAACTCCTTTTGCTCTGATCCTTTTTTCAATAAATATAGAATTTCCAACCTTTATTAATAATAAACCTTTTTTTGCTCATAATAGGAGCTTTATTGGAACAGATACCTGCTATGTTAATCATTGTTCCTATTCTCTCACCAATGGCTCAAAAACTTGGAATCAACCCTATTCATTTT
>JAFDIG010000153.1 GCA_019308145.1 Deltaproteobacteria bacterium
TCATTATGACAATGAACAGAAAGCACTATTGAATCAATACCTTCAACCCTCTGTTTAAGAGTTGAGATAATTTGAAAAAACTCCTTTGGAACGGTATAACCAACTGTATCAGGGATATTTATAGTTGACGCACCTTCTTTTATAGCTATCTCCACAACCTGGCAAAGGTAATCAAGATTAGAACGTGTGGCATCTTCTGCAGAGAATTCTACATCCTCACAAAGATTTTTAGCATAACTTACATATCTCTTTACATCTTCTAAAACCTCTTTATGGCTTTTTTTGAGTTTTTTTGCAAGATGAAGATCTGATGTTGCAATAAAAACATGAAGTCTTGGATGTTTTGCATCCTTTACTGCATTCCATGCAGCATCAATATCATCTTTTTCAAGTCGAGCAAGTCCTGCTACAGAACTTTTTTCAATTATTTCTGCTATGGCGTGAACTGCCTCGAAATCTCCTTTAGAGGCAATTGGAAAACCTGCCTCTATTATATCAACATTTAATTTCTCTAATTGCTTAGCAACCCTGATTTTTTCTGTTATATTCATGCTCGCTCCAGGAGATTGTTCACCATCCCTAAGCGTAGTATCAAAAATTTTTATAATCTCTTTCATTTTTTTTCACCTCATTGATAAGTTTTGAAATAAACTTCTCTTCTTCTATCACAGAAACATCTATAAGTAGTGTATATAAATCTAAACCATTAAAATCAAACTCTCTAAGTTTAACCTCATCCTTTGATGTTGTAATTACCATGTCAAAGAAGCGAGATTTTTCTTTGATTTTCACTATATCTTTGTATGTATAATAATGATGATCTGGAAATTTCATCACCTCAGCCTCTTTTGCCCCACATCTTTTAATAAGATAGACAAAATAATCATCATCAGCTATCCCAGAAAATGCAAGAACCTTTTTATCCTTAAGCAAATTTTTATCTCTTATTACTTCACCTGAGTTTAAGTTCTTTAGCCCTTTAACATGATAAAAACTTTTAAAAAGGGATAGGTTAGGGAGAAACTCCCTAACCATTGATTCCACCTCCTCATAAGAGTTCTCTTGTTTGATTTTTGTTAGCATTACCATATCAGCCCTTTTAAGGGCTGATAATGGTTCTCTCAATATACCGCGAGGTAAAAGATGATGGTTTAATCCCTTATTTGCATCAATAAGTAATATATTTATATCTCTTTTTAGCCTAAGATGAGAAAAACCATCATCTAAAATTATAATCTTTGTACCCAAATTCCTGATAGCCCACTTTCCAGCAGAAAAGCGATTTTTCCCTACTATAACTGGTATCCCTTTTAACATTGAAGCAAGCATAGCAGGTTCGTCCCCACTCTCCTTATAAGAAAGTAAAGGTTTTTCTCCTAAAGATACAACCCCCATCTTTCTTTCCTTTGAACCTTTATAACCACGACTCAATATTGCAACAGCAAAACCTCTGTTAAAAAGTTTTTCAGAAATATATGCGGTTACAGGGGTTTTCCCTGCGCCACCAACTGTTATGCTACCAATACTAATTACCTTACAGGGTAGTTTGAAACTTCTCTTTATCCCCTTTTTATAACATAAATCCCTTATAAAAATAATTAGCTCATAACCACGAGAAATAAGATATAAAAAACTAAGAATAATCTTATCTGCTTTTCCTTTTGGTTTATGAGAGATAAAGTTTATAAATTTATTATTATGATTTTTTAGATTTGACCACAAAACCTTAAACCAAAAAAGAATGAAATATTATTACATTTTTTTAAAATAGGTCAATAAAAATTTTTAAAAAATATATTATTATGGAAAAGATTAAAAAATCAAATATAAAGAAGAGTAGTAGAAACTATTCAAATATTACAATAATAAACTTTTTAAATATTATCAAATAAGAAAAAGTTCGTCAAAACGTTTAATTAGTCCATTTTTTAACGAAACATCTATAAAATAAAAAAGGGCAGAAAGATCTGCCCTAAAAAAGTACACTCCAAATGGTTATCAATTATTAATGCCCCCCAACCAGTGTTAAAAACATTCCAGCAGCAACTACTGTACCTATGACACCAGCAACATTTGGTCCCATAGCATGCATAAGAAGAAAGTTTTTAGGATTTGCTTCCATCCCTACCTTTTGGCTTACACGAGCTGCCATAGGCACAGCTGATACCCCTGCTGACCCTATCAAAGGATTGATTTTTTCTTTTAAAAATAAATTCATAAATTTAGCAAGCAACAAACCACCTATAGTAGAAAAAGCAAAAGCAATAAGTCCTAAGAAGAATATAAACAATGCTTGAGGCCTTAAAAAGTTTTCCGCTGTCATTGTAGCACCAACTGAAATTCCCAAAAATATAGTAACAATGTTCATAAGTTCGTTTTGAGCGGCACTGGTCAACCTTTTGACGCAACCTGATTCCCTAAAGAGATTGCCAAGCATAAACATTGCTATAAGCGGAGCTGATTCAGGGATAAGCAAACAGATAACAAGAGTAGTGTAAAGAGAAAAGATTATCCTCTCAAGTTTTGAAACAGGTCTAAGTTGCCTCATAACAATAGCTCTTTCTTTTTTTGATGTTAAGAGCTTCATTATAGGAGGTTGAATTATAGGGACAAGAGACATATAAGAATAGGCAGCTAAAGCTGTTGATCCAAGAATTTGAGGGGCTAAAGCAGATGCAAGATAGATCGTGGTAGGACCATCCGCACCACCTATGATACCAATGGAACAGGCTTCAGGTATAGTAAAACCAAAAAGGAGTGCTCCAAAAAAGGCAATATAAACACCAAACTGAGCACCTGCCCCTAAAATCATGGTCTTAGGATTGGCAATCATAGGACCAAAATCGGTTAGAGCTCCCAAGCCTAAAAATATTAAAGGCGGAATTACATCCCATTGGATTCCATAATGATAAAAGATCTCCAGAATATGTCTTTCCCCTTCTTTTGAGATTCCCATAAGAGGGGCAAGCGGCAAATTTGTAATAATAATGCCAAAACCTATTGGCACAAGTAATAATGGCTCATAGTCCTTTTTTATAGCTAAAAAAATAAAAAGAAACCCTATTAACCACATTATAACATGGCCTGAGGTAAGGGCTAAGAGACCTATTTTGTGAGTAATATTACTAAAAGCGACTCCCATCTTGACTACCCCCTAAGCACTTTTTTTCTGTTTTTTTTCTAACATAACAACAAGCCTTCCCATAAAATATATAACAAGAATCAACACTCCTAAAGCAACAAAAACCCCCGAGAATCCAAACAGAAATACCTCAAAGGCTCTTGCCCAATCAGTTTTAGATGAAGCATCAATAACAAAATGAACAATGGGCATTAAAGAAAACATCTTATCCTCCTTAAAATGTTTTAATATTATACCTTAAAGATAAAGAAAAGATAAATTTAGTGTGTGAAATTTATAACATAATTCTTATGAATTTACAAGAAAAAAACCTTAGTAATAAAAATATAAAGAATAAAAAAATCTAAAAATTTTTCTTTTTATATATTAAATCGTTATAAAATGTGGGCTCTTCGTTTTTTAAAAATTTTTGGGGAACTTTTTTATAGTGAAGAATAATTTTGAGAAGGTACAAACAAGTATTTATTTATTACCATTTTTTCTAAAATAGTACATAAATTTGTTCGTAAAAAAGAAATCTAAACCCACCAAAATTAGAAACATTTCTTCTAAAAGTCAAAAATTTCCAAAAATAAGAGGTTTCCCTTTGTCTTCAGGCTAACAACATCGGTATAAAAAAGATAATTATTCCAATTTTTAGGATGGATTAATTAATCAACATTAGGGATAAAGAATTTCCTTCCTTTTACTTTTAGATAAACTCCTTTTTCATCTTCATCTAAAAAATCGGCTAAATAAGTAGCAAGGGGTCTTTTAAATTTTGCTGAAAAAAACCCTCCCTTTACATCACAATAAAGCACATTATCTTTATTGATACGTAACGTATTAATATCAAGGGGTTCTTTTGTCCCATCATTTAAGGTTAATATAATCGAATCTATATCACCTTTAGGATCTTTAATAATATCAATATCCTTAACTATAAAGGGGACATCTTCTACAATAATCTCAACCTTTTCACCATCCAGATTAAGCACTATTTTCCCTTTTTCGTTTTTTTCAAGATGTTTATAAAATAGATTTAATATATCTTTTCGTATTATTTCAGCACCCTTATATGTCCAGGTTCCATCCTTTAAGATCTTTATATCCCCTTTGTTGATAGAATCATTATACCACATACCCCAACCAGTTATTCCTCCTTTTTTCCATAAAAAGGGTCTTCTCTTTCCCTAGTTGGCAAAAACTCTTGCATAAAAGGCCATAGGGCTTTTAAAGAGAGTATAACAGCAGAAAGGATTATAGCAACCCAAGCATAACCATCACTTCGCTTTAATAAAAGGATATAAAAAAGAGAAATAAAAATTACAGGAAGAGCTGATATAATATCTTTAGAATCGCTAAATTGACCCCATCCTCCCAAAACTTCTTTTTCTTTGCTTTTTTCGTTAAGTTCAAAAAAAAGCTTTGGCTCACCAAAAAGAGGGGATGACTCCATTTTCCTTATTTTCCCATACCAATATTTGATCTCTCCTATCTGACGTCGTGCAGAAAGAAAACCCATTGCTGATATTATTATTCCAAAAAACCACAATGTGCACTGAGCATTTTCACCCCAAGGGGAAAGGGATAATATAAGAAGTATAGAAGAAATGGCTAAATATATACCAATATATTCTTTAAAACGTTGATAATTCATATCCATTATATCTATGGCAAGCTGTATCTTTTCTATTATATCTATATCAAAAATCTCTTCTTTTTTCTCTTGTTTTGGCATAAAAAAACCTCCTTATCTGTTTCTTATTTAGATTTACCAGTAAATAAAATAGATCTTTGATATACAAATTTTTCTTTTAAAAGTAAAGTCATTAATTAGCCTATTAATTAGCCCGTTTTTAAAACAGACTAATTCCTTAAGACTGACTTCATTAGTCCAAAAATAAAAAAGAAAATTCCTTGTTTTTTTAATTTTAATCATCATTTTTTGTGAATTAACGATAGCTTTTTATTAAAATGGAAAAGAATATAGATGGTAGGATACAAAAAGCTAATAAAAAACTAAACATATTTTAGATAAAAAACCCCTCCACAAAGGAGGGGGAGGGGAATTTATTTACTTTACCTCTATTTGAATTGGCTTCTTTTTAGCCTCTTCTGCCTTTGGCAAGACTATTTTTAAAACACCATTTTTATAATTGGCTTTAATTTTATCCTCTTGTATTGGTTTTGGAATACGGAATGATCTTGAGAATGTTCCATAACTTCTCTCAACAAGATGATAATTCTCCTCTTTTTCCTCTTTCTCCTGTTTCTTTTCACCCTTGATAGTTAGCACATCCCCTTCAAAATCGACCTGTACATCTTTTGGATCCATTCCGGGGAGTTCTGCTTTTACAATGATTTCATTTTCGGTTTCAGAAACATCTAAAGCAGGAGCCCAACGTACCGGAGCAAATTCACCTGTACTCTCCCCAAAAATCCTTTTCCATAAATCATCCATTTCCTTTCTAATAAGAGAAAGTTCT
>JAFDIG010000154.1 GCA_019308145.1 Deltaproteobacteria bacterium
GGTGCATCCAAAGAATCAACTCCCTTAGACTTAAATATTTCATAAATCTTTCTGGATGTTGTTGGTGCAATAGTAGACATATCAATAAATAACATCCCAGATCGTAGCCCTTCAATAATACCCTCTGGACCTAGTACAACTTCCTCAACATCAGGTGAATCTGGCAACATCGTTATAACAACATCACTTTTTTGAGTAACTTCTTTAGGAGAGAAAGCAGGTGTAGCTCCTTCTTTTGCAAGTTCTTCTACAGATGCTCTACTACGGTTATGAACAACTAAAGGGTAACCTGCCTTAAGCAAGTTTTTAGCCATAGGTTTTCCCATTATTCCTAAACCAATAAATCCAATTCGCTCCATAAAAACCTCCTCTTAAAGCGAAAATCCTAACTCTTTTACCCAACTAAGAGACGAAAGTGTGTCAGGTAAAGGGTTATATTCAAGGCCTACAAATCCTTTATAACCCATTCGATCCAATTCATCAAGCAGAAAGCGATAATTAATCTCTCCAGTACCTGGCTGATGACGCCCTGGATTATCAGCAATTTGGATATGACCGATTCTTGTTAGATTATCTCTAATCGTTTCAGTAAGGTTTCCCTCCATCTTCTGCATGTGGTAAACATCATATTGGAGTTTGATATGAGTCTCTCCTATCTCCTTAAAAAGCCTGATTGTATCCTGAGTGTTGTAAAGGAAAAAACCTGGGATATCATATGTATTAAGAGGCTCAACCAACAAAGTTAAACCCTCTTTTGCCAACTTAAATGAAGCATAACTAAGATTTTTTATCAAAACATCCCTTTGATCCCTTGGTGGAATTCCTTCTAATCTTTTTCCAACAAGGCAATTGATAAGCTTAACGTCAAGCACCCTTGCATACTTAATGGCTTGCTCTACCCCTTTTCGAAAAGTATCGATCTTATTTGGGTCAACTGCTACCCCTCTTTCACCTTTATCCCATTCTCCTGCAGGGAGATTGAACAAAACTTGTTTAAGCTCATACTTATCTAATAAAGACTTTAGAGTTTCAGGGGGATATTCATAAGGGAACATATACTCCACATAATGAAAGCCAGCTTCTTTAGAAGCTTCAAATCTATCCAAAAACGAATATTCTTTGAATAAAAAGTTTAAATTAGCAGAAAACTTAGGCATTTTTAACCCCCTTCTTTATAACTAAATTACAAAATAGTAAAATGTTTTTGTACTCACCTTGCTATTCTCTTTTAAACATCTTTTTAACTGAATCATTAGAGATCCTTATATAAATAGGACGCCCATGAGGACAATTTCCAGAAAAAGGTATAGAATCTAATTCTTTAAATAATGCTTCAATCTCTATTCTGTTTAGAGAATCTTTTGCCCTTATTGCATTATGACAGGCCATAGTGATAAGCATTTTTTCTTTTACATCACCAATAATCTTTGAAACACCTTTTGAAATTATTTCTTCTAAAAGATCCTTAAAAAGGCTCTCCCAGTCCTTTCCAGCTAAAAAAGAAGGTATCTCTTTAACAATAAAATGGTTTCCCCCAAAAGGTTCAATCAAAAAACCAAATTTAATAAGGGCTTCCATATTTTCTTCAACAAAAAGTCTTTCCTTTAAGCTTAACTCAAGTGGATATGAAACCACAAGAGCTTGTCTTATAATCCCTTTATTTTCATATTGTTTTTTTAATTTCTCAAACATAACCCTCTCATGAGCAGCATGCTGATCGACCAAAATCAAATCTTCATCAAGTTCACAAAGTATATAGGTATTAGCCAAAGAACCTATGATTTTAAGAGACTGGTAAAACCCTTTTTTAGGAAAAGCAATCTCCATCTTTTTTTGAGGTGCAACATTTTTGTCAAAAAAAGATGAAGCAAAAAAGGATGATTTTTCTCGGATTTGTTCCACAGTTCTTTGGGCATAGAAATTAATCTCCTCTTTTACCCACGAGGACCTCTTTAGTTCTTCTTTTATTGATTGAGCAATCAAGCGGAAAACCATATTAGGTTCTCTAAACCTTACTTCAGCCTTTTGAGGGTGAACATTCACATCCACTAAATGAGGAGCAATATCAATATAAAGAATAGAAATAGGATACTTATCCTTTGATAAAAAATGGCGGTAAGGTTGAATTACACTACTTAATAACATCTTATCCTTAACAATTCTTCTATTGACAAAAAAGAGAATATTTTTGGATGATGAACGTGTTATTTCAGGACGAGATATATATCCACTTAACTTTAACATGTTATAATCTCTTTTAATAGGAACTAAACCTTCAAAAAGAGTTTTCCCAAAAATCTCCCTTACTCTAGCCCCGACTTCTTCTGATTTTAAAGCTCTTAAAAGAAGCTTTCCATTATGGAACAAGGAAAAACTAATATTAGGAAATCCTAAAGCAAAAAAATTAACATTATCAGTTATATGCAAAAGTTCTGTAGAAGTTGATTTAAGAAATTTCTTTCTTGCAGGTAAGTTAAAAAAAAGCTCTTCTACTTTTACTTTAGTCCCAGAAGGCATACCAGTTTCATGTTTCTCTTTAATCTTTCCTCCTTCAAGCTTTAAATATATCCCTGAAATATTCTCTTTTACCCGAGATGATATCTCCATTATTGAAACTGAAGCAATACTAGGCAAAGCCTCACCCCTAAAGCCAAGAGAAGAGAGTTCCCACAGCTCTTCAACACTTTTTATCTTGCTAGTAGCATGTCTTTTTAGAGCAATTTCTATCTCTTGTGGTTCTATGCCTTCTCCATTATCTACAACTTCTATTATCTTTTTGCCCCCATCAAAAAGATGAACTTCTATATCCGTAGCTTTAGCATCAATACTGTTTTCTACTAACTCTTTTACCACAGAGGCAGGTCTTTCTATAACCTCACCCGCTGCAATCTTTGCAACAACATCTGATGATAATTGATGAATTTTAGGGGACATGAAAAAACTAACCTTTAACTTTGCTATCCTTCAGTAAAAACTCCCATTTTTCTGAATTTTTCATATCTTTTCTCAATCAATAGTTGAGTGGGAAGCTGGGTGATTTCATTTAGGTGAGATAATATACTTTCTTTTAGATTATTTGCGGTTGTTTCTGGGTCTCTGTGTGCACCTCCTAAAGGTTCTTTTACAATTTGATCAATAATATTTAATTCAAAAAGGTCAGAGGCAGTTAACTTTAAAGCTTCTGCAGCTAACTTCCCCTTAGAACCATCCTTCCATAGAATGGCTGCACAACCTTCAGGTGAGATTACAGAATAGATAGCATTTTCTAACATCAAGATTCTATCCCCAACTCCTAATGCTAAAGCACCGCCACTTCCGCCTTCTCCAATAATAATAACAATTATTGGTACTTTTAGAATAGACATAACTCTCAAATTTTTTGCTATTGCCTCTGCCTGCCCTCTCTCTTCAGCACCAACACCAGGGAAAGCACCAGGCGTGTCAATCATTGTAATAATAGGTTTTTTAAATCTTTCAGCTAAACTCATAAGCCTTAAGGCTTTTCTATAACCTTCAGGGTGAGACATCCCAAAATTATGTGCATTCATATCTTTTGGGTCCTTCCCTTTCTGATGTCCAATCACCATTACTGTTTTCCCATCAAGGGAAGCAAACCCACCTATGATAGCTGGATCATCTCTGAAATTTCTATCCCCATGTAACTCAACAAAATTTTTAAAAATCATGTTTATAAAATCAAGGGTATGAGGACGATCTATATGACGTGCTAATAAAGTTTTTTGCCAAGGAGTAAGGTTTGTAAATATTTCTTGTTTTAATTTATTGATCTTTTTTTCTAGCTTCTCTATTTCTGATGAAAAATCCTCTCTTCCATCCATTGATAATGCTTTAAGTTCTTCATATCTTGCTTCCAACTCTTTCAATGGCTTTTCAAACTCAAGATAATGTCTTATCATATACTTAATTCCTTATTCAAACATTACAATATTATAACCAAAAAGATTTTCTAATTCCTTAATAAGTTTTTCATTTGGTGAAACATTGAAATTTTCAGATAGAGAAATTATAGCTTCAAACTTATCTGGTAAAATCATATGAACAAAAGAAGGAGTGTTTCCTTTGTTCTTTATAAGAATATCTTTAAATTTATTAAGATATTCGCTATTTAACCCTGGTATTTGAAGCATAAAATGAACCTTTTCAACAAATCTCTCTTTGATCTTTTCTATTGGTATTATCTCCTGAGCTTTTATCTTTAAACGTTCATCTTCCCCGTTAATCATACCTTTTACGATAACAGGTTCTTCTCCATAAATATACTTGCTATATTTTTGAAAGGTATCAGGGAAAAGAATAACCTCAGCAAAACCTTTCATATCCTCTATGGTTATAAAAGCCATTTTATCACCCTTTTTGGTTGATATCACCTTAACATCATTTATAATACCACCAATTTTTATTTCATCTCCACTTTTCATCTCTACTATTGATTTTGTATCACTATTAGTATATCGCATGATTTCTTCTTCAAATTTTATAAGTGGATGAGAAGTAAGGTAAAAACCAAGAACTTCCCTTTCATACTTTAAAAGTTGATTTTCAGGCCATTCTTTTAAATGAGGTAAAGGAATATTTATGCCATCCTTTACGCCTTCTTTAAAAGTTTCAAACATACCTAATTGAGGACCATTTTTTTGCCTTTGGATCCTTTGAGCAACTTCTATTGTTTCATCTAATATCGCCATCAATTGTGATCTATGCGCACCTATAAAATCAAATGCACCACATTTAATAAGGCTTTCAATTACACGTTTATTTACCTTTCTTAAGTCAACCTTTTCGCAAAAATCAAGAAGGGATGAAAATTTCCCTTTTTCTTCTCTTGCTTTTATAATGCTATCAATTGCACTTTCACCAAGATTTTTTATTGCAGCTAATCCAAAACGAATAGCATTCCCTGAAACAGTAAAATCTTTAAAGCTTTCATTTATATCAGGAGGTAATAAAGGGATTTTCTTTTCTTTAAGCTCTGCTATATAACGGATTATCTTGTCAGTATCTTCAGCATCACAGGTCATAAGAGCAGACATAAAAGCAAGAGGATAATGAGCTTTAAGATAAGCAGTTTGATATGAAATAAGAGCATAAGCTGTGCTATGAGATTTGTTAAAACCATATTCTGCAAACTTTGCCATCAAATCAAATATTTTCTCTGCTCTTTTTTTGTCAATTTTTTTCTTTTTCGCACCTTCCAAAAATTTTTCTTTCTGACGCTCCATTTCAATAGGATTCTTCTTACCCATTGCCTTTCTTAAGATATCTGCATCTACAGGAGAAAAATTGGCTAACTTCCTAGCAATCTGCATTACCTGTTCTTGGTATAAAATAACCCCGTATGTCTCCTTTAGAATATCTTTTAATTCTTCAATATCATATTCAATATTGGATTTATTATGTTTTCTGTTAACAAACTCATCAACCATGCCTGAACCAATTGGGCCAGGTCTATAAAGTGCCATAAGGGCAATTATATCCTCAAATGTTTCTGGTTTTAGCTTTGTTGATAAATCTTTCATTCCTTTGCTTTCAAGTTGGAATATACCAGTTGTTTCACCAGATGAA
>JAFDIG010000002.1 GCA_019308145.1 Deltaproteobacteria bacterium
AAATGGAGGGACAATCCTTATATATACATTTGATACAGAAACAATGGTCTCTTTATGGGATTCAAAGGTAGAAGGGAAGATCTTTGAAGGAACTGTTATAAATCCTAACATATTAGAGGTAGCTAACTTTGATTTTAATACAAATATATTAACGATTTATCATACTGATACAGGAGTTTCTGAGAGTTACAATTGCATGATATTTGAAAAGGCAGCACAATAATCATAAATTTGGCATCACAGGCATTCTGCCTGTGTTATCATTTTCTATTTGTGTTATGCATGGTGGAGTTTTATACTCCACCTTTTTTATTTTAAAGATAACAGGCAAGATGCCTTTTCTACCAAATAGGTTAACATCTAACACTGCTAAGAATATTGCTTCTGTGGAAATAAAAAACAGCTATTAACCTTATAAAAATTATAATAGGGGATATCTAATCTCTCTATCCATATCTCACGTTTTACAATTCTTAATCTTCTCTACTTTCAAATTATGTATTAATCGCTGTTTGGTGCGACTTAATGAAAAATTTCTCAAAAAAGGGTTGACACATCTCTATATTTGTAATAAAGTAATACAGCTTATAAAAAGAATTATTTCACAAATCAAATAATAAAAACAAGCAAGGAGGAGAGAAATGGAGATTAAAACCGTTGCTGTTTTAGGGGCAGGGGCAATGGGTAATGGTATCGCCCAGGTTTGTGCTCAATCTGGTTATAATGTTATTATGAGAGATATTGAGGACCGCTTTGTGGAAAAAGGGATGAATTCAATAAAGAAATTTCTTTCAAGAAGCGTTGAAAAGGGAAAGATGAGCCAAGAGGATATGGATAAGGTGATTGCTCGTATCAAAGGAACAGTTGATATGGCACCTATAAAGGATGCTGATTTTGTGATAGAGGCTGTTATAGAGGATCTGGAATTAAAGAAAAAGGTTTTTAAAGAGGTTGAAGGGTTAACAAGGGATGATGTAATTTTAGCGACAAATACCTCTTCTATGTCGATCACTGAAATTGCTGGATCTACAGGAAGAGCAGATAAGGTTATCGGAATGCATTTTTTTAATCCTGCTCCATTGATGAAACTGGTTGAGATTATAAAAGGGCTTCAAACGAGTGATGAAACAGTAAAAGTAACATGGGAACTTGCAGAAAAATTAGGGAAAATCCCTGTTTTGGTAAAAAAGGATACGCCCGGCTTTATTGTTAACCGTTTAATGATGCTTCAGCTTATGGAGGCAATAAAGATCTATGAAGAAGGGATAGCATCTATTGAGGATATTGATAAGGCGATAAAAGCAGGTCTTAATCATCCAATGGGTCCATTTGAATTGATGGACTTAACAGGTCTTGATATAGCATATTTTGTTAATGAGTATTTTCATAAAGAAATGAATCAGGAGCTTAAGTTTGTAACTCCTCACACATTGAAAAGCATGATCAGAGCAGGTAGATTGGGAAGAAAAACTGGTAGGGGCTGGTATGATTATAGCAAGTAGGAAATTATTTTAAAATATTTTTCAGGAGGAGAGATATGGAAAGAAAGGTATGTTTGATTGCCGGAGGGATGTCTCATTGGGGCGTAAGGCAAGCATCTCAGCGAGATATGTTTCAAGAAGCAGCTAAAGCCTGCTTTGATGATAACCCTATGGTGACAAACAAGGACATAGATGGACTTCTTGTAGCATCTGCATATACAGAAAGATGTTCGTTTCAAACACATTTAGCCCCCCTTGTTGCAGAATATATTGGTGTTAAACCAAAAAATATTTGTGCCAGGGTAGAGTTGCTTTGTGCTAGTGGCTCATCTGCTATAATCCTTGCAACAGGTTTGATCAAGGCTGGAATGGCAGATGTTGTTATGATAATTGGTGGTGAAAAATTATATGTCCCTCAAAAGTGGGAGGTCTTCTACAGTGAGTTAGCAAGTGTTGACCATGACTGGGATGGTGCACAAGGGTTGGGTCTTCCACCTCCAGCATTTGCTATGGTAGCTCAGCAGCATATGAAGAAGTATGGAACAAGAAAAGAGCAACTTGCTCTTGTTTCGATCAAAAATCGTAGAAATGGAGCTCAAAATCCAAAAGCGCAATTCCAGCAAGAGATTGATATGGATATTGCTATGAATGCAAAAAATATTGTTCCACCACTTACTCTTTTTGACTGCTGCCCCATAACAGATGGTGCTGCTGCTGTAATTTTAGCCTCTGAAGAAAGGGCAAGGGATTTGACTGATAAACCACTTGTCTATGTGCTTGGAACAGGGCAAGCAACCTTAAATAATATGAGTGCTAATATGCCCTCCTGGACTACATGGGAAGCCTTAAAAATAGCAGGGCAGCAAGCGTATAAAGCTGCAGGTGTTGGTCCTGATGATATAGATGTTGCACAGACACATGATTGCTTTACAATTTCTGAAATCATTGAATATGAAGATTTAGGTTTTTGTAAAAAAGGAGAAGGCGGCGCATTTATTGAAGCAGGAGAATCTGACTTTGGTGGTAAAATACCTATTAATACCGATGGTGGCTTACTTTCCTGTGGTCATCCATTTGGAGGAACAGGAGTAAGGCAAGCAATTGAGATTCTAAAACAGCTAAGAGGAGATGCGAGAAGGCAAGTGGAAGGAGCTAAAATAGGCCTTTCCCATAACCTGTCGGGATTTATCGCTGCCCATACAGTTTTAATATACGGGAGGGAATAACGATGACATTGCCAGGTATTTCATTGTTAGATGGAAAATATATAGCAACTATGGATCTCTATCCACAAGAATCACCTCAATTCAATATGATCTATAAATTTTATGAATATCTAAGAGAGGGAAGGTTTACCACAACAAAATGTAAAAAATGTGGTGCAGAGCCTTTCCCCCCCAGGATCATCTGTCCTGAATGCTTAAGCGATGAGCTTGAATGGATCGATTGGCCAACCAAAGGAAAGGTTCTTGTTGTTACTGAAGAGGAGGTTGGTGTTCCCCTTGGTTTTGAAACACCTCTGATCCACGCATTAATCGATTTGGGAGGGAAGAGGAATTTCTTTTCCCGTATAGTCAATTGCAAAGTGGGTCAGTTAAAACCAGGTGATGAAGTTCAGCTTTATGTTTTTGAGATAGAGCCAGTACCAATAGAAGGTAGAAAAGGTAAAATTGAACTTGCCCCAAGAGTTTATTATGCCTTTGAACCAGTAAAAAAATGATGCCTTTTTCATCTTTTTCCTTTTATTATTAGGGATCCGCAGGTCTATAAGTACCTGCGGGTCTCCTAAAAATTAAACCAACCTCATCACATTAACCTATAGGAGAAAAATGGATTAATTACATTTAGACTGACTTCGTAAGCTAAAGGATAACACATTATACCGTTTTAGCGATTTGATGTGTTGTTAATCTTTATTTACGCCAAGCAATCACTATCGTTCGGAGATAATATGTTACCTTCTTTACTATATAATCTCTTTGCCATAACATCCCTTTTAATTAGACCATAGCATGATCTCCCATGTACTAAGGGGATGTACCCCCTTGTTACTAAAATGGTAACGCCATAAAAAAATATTGATTAATAAGGTATAGCAAAAATTTTCTTGACTTTTTCTTTTTTTTATGGTATAATGTAATTACTTACTTTCATAAATAACAAAAAATATCCTTTCAAAAGATTAAATATCTGTTTTTAGGAAGGATTTTTAAAGGCTTAGTTTTTAATCAAAACCAATTCTTCTTTTTTGGTATGAATTAAATAGGCTCTTTTTAACAAAGAGTAATTTTTTTAATAGTTAATTACAGTAATTACTTAATGTAATAAAGGATAAAAGGGTTGTCGGGGTATAAGTAACGCGGTCATGACCCCGGGGCTGGCGGTGGGATTAATTAAAAAGGAGGTTATGGCAAAGAGATTATCTGTTAAAGAAAAGGAGTTTATTTTATCAAAAATCGCTGAATTTCTTAACTTAAATGAAATTGTTTCCTTATTTTATCAGGAATTTAAACGAAAGGTTAGCCCATCTACCATAAAAAGATATGAAAGGGATCCAAAATATCAAGAAAAGATTGCAAAGTACAGAAGAAAATATCTTGCAGATATTGAAAGCCTGCCACTTGCGCATAAAAAGATAAGAATAAAAGAGGCTTCACGCATTGTTGAGGAATCAAAAAAGCCAGTGGAAATAACGGTATATGATAAAAAAAGAGGAAAAATTATAAAAATTGGTGAAAAAAAGGAGATCAATATCGTCCTTAAGGCTTTGAAGTTCATAAGTGATGAGGTGAAAAATCATTTGCCTGAAAAAAAGAAAGATACCCTTCTTGATTTGATCAAAGAGGAAGAAGGAAAAAGGGAAAACGATATAAAGTAATATGTTCCTAAAATTTTTTTCTCGTATAAAGCATGATCCAATCTATTTTTCTGATAGAATTCTTGGTGGAGAAAAGCCTTGGAAGATGCAAAAGGTAATAATGGAGGCGGTGAGGGACTTCCCTAAGGTTACTGTTAGATCTGGTCATGGTGTTGGGAAAAGCTGGGTGGCAGCAAGAATTGCTATCTGGTTTCTTTATACTCATCCTTACTCTATTGTCTTAACAACTGCTCCAACATTAAGGCAAGTAGAGTCAATCCTTTGGGGTGAGATAAAAAGACAGATAAATAAAAGCAGAATCCCTCTTGGTGGGAAGTTAACAAAAAAGATGCTCTTTTTAGATAATGGCTGGTTTGCTATGGGATTATCAACCGATACTCCTGATAGATTTCAAGGGTTTCATGCTGAACATCTTCTTGTTATTGCTGATGAGGCTTCAGGAATCTCTGACGAGATATTTGAATCAATAGAATCCCTTTTAACTTCAGAAAATTCTCATCTTCTACTCATTGGAAATCCAACTAATCCATCTGGTTATTTCGGTAAATCACATAGAGAGCCTACTTGGAAGAGGTTTAAGATTTCCTGTTTTGACTCACCAAATCTAAAACATGGAAGAACCATCTATCCTAATCTTGTCTCAAAGAAATGGGTTGATGAGAAAAAAAAGATATGGGGTGAGGATTCTTCTATTTACTTAGCAAGGGTTTTAGGAGAATTTCCAAAATTAGGAACCAACCATCTCTTTATCTTAAATGAGATTGAGATGGCAAAATCAAGAGAGATTCAACCTTCTTCCCCATGTGAGGTAGGTGTGGATGTTGCAAGATTTGGAGATGATAGAACCATCTTTTGCATTCGTAAAGGTTTTCATGTTGAGCAATTAATATCATATTCAGGGATTGATACAATGGAAGTTGTTTCAAGACTCTTATCTCTTTCAGAAAATTTAAAATTAGATTGTTTAAAGATAGATGGGGTGGGTATAGGAGCAGGGGTAGTAGACAGGCTTAAGCAATTAGGTAAGGTAAAGATATTTACTATAAATGGAAGTGAAAAAGCAAACCATCCTGAAAAATATCTAAACATGAGGGCAGAGATCTTCTTTGGGTTAAAAGAGATTATAAATCAGATCGATATCCCTGATGATGAAGAATTGGAAGGAGAGTTAAGCCAGATAAGATATGGTTATACATCAGCAGGGTTACTTAAGATAGAGTCAAAAGATGAGATTAAAAGAAGGCTCGGCCGTTCTCCTGACAAGGCAGATGCTTTAGCCCTTGCTTTTGCAAGTCCTAAAAAATATAACTTCTTGCCAATGATGGGAGCTTATATATGATCCAGTCGTTTCTCAAACAGATTACATCCAAAATTAAAAAGAAGATGCCAGAAGAAAAGGAGCTTTTTACCTCTTCTTACTCCTCTTATCATGAATATTATATGAATGCATTAAGGCTAAACCAGACAAAAAGAGCAAGGTATATTGATTATGATATCATGGATAGAGAATATCCAGAGATTGGTGCTGCCCTTGATATATATGCTGATAATGCAACTATTCCTGATGAAAAAAGAGGAAGGATTGTTTGGGTAGAAAGCGAAGATCAAAAGGTTGTTGATATATTAGAAAAACTTTTTAAGCGTCTAAATTTAGAAGATCTTGCATGGCCTTTAGCTCGTAAGCTGGCAAAATATGGTGAAGCATTCTTTGAAAACGTGCTTTCAAAAGATGGAAAACTTTCCTGGATAAAGCCGCTAAAAGGTGAGGATATTATTATTAATAAAGACTCTTATGGTCGCCTGCTTGATCCCCCATATTCTCAAATAGATCCAATAACTGGCAAAAAATGGGTAGATTTTTCTTTATGGCAGATTACTCATATCTCTTTACATGGGGATGAGGAAGGTTTTGGCTTTCTTGAACGAATTAGAAGGGTTTGGAAGCAGCTTATGATGATGGAAGATGGCATGGTAATCGCTCGGCTAACACGTTCTACAATGAGGTACAAGTTCAAGATAGATGTTGGCGATCTACCTCCTGATAAAGCTAAAAAAGCAGTTGAAGAAGTGAGAGAGAATATAAAAAAACATCGTTTTGTTGATGATCAAGGAAGGTTAAAGATAAGGGATAATCCATTAACAAATGATGAAGATTTTTTTATTGCTGTTAGGCAAGGTTCCCCTGCTGATATTGAGCCAATTCAGGGGCAGGCAAATTTAGGAGAGATAAAAGATGTTGAATATTTCCAAAACAAGATATTTGCAGGCTTAAAGGTGCCAAAAGCTTATCTTGGTTTGGAAAGGGATATAAATGCAAAAGCAACATTAACCGAACAAGATATACAATTCTCCCGTTCAGTTAGAAGAATTCAAGATGTTATTAAAAAAGGATTTAAAAAGATTTGTGATCTTGAGCTTATGCTTTTAGGTTATTTCCCTTCCAAATATAAGGTCTTAATGTCACCAATCTCGTTTAAGGATGAGATTCGTAAATGGCAGGCAGAAAAATTAAAAGCAGAGGTAGAGGAAATAAAGGCAAAGCAGATACAATCAAGATAGAAAAGGAGAGAATATGAAACTCATTGAAACCATTTTTACCCCTCTAATGATATCTGAAAGTAATGATAATGATTCAAAAAAGCCTTTAAAAGTAAGGGGGATATTTCAGCAAGCAGAGGTAATAAACAAAAATAACCGCATCTATCCACGAGATTTACTTGAAAGGGAAGTTAATAAGTTACAAGAAAGGATAAAAAGCAGGGCTTTTTTTGCAGGGATGGATCATCCATCATCTGGGGTTGCTTCTATAAAAGAGACTGCTGCGATCATTACTGATTTGTTTATGGATGGTAATGACTTAAAAGGAGAGGCAGAGATTGTTGATACATCAGTCGGAAAGGATCTAAAAGCATTGCTATTAGCAGGGGCACAAATTGGCATATCGAGTAGAGGTACAGGCGAAATCGAATATAATTTTTTAGATGGCAAAAAGGTTGGCATAGTAAAGGATTTCACTCTCGAAGGATTTGATTTTGTTGTAAATCCAAGTTTATCACGAGCATCTGTCCATGCATTGATAGAAGCCACTATGAAGAACAAGGAGGAATTAATGGAAAAGGATAAAAAGATCGATCAGATGACAAATGAAAATAAGCTCTTGAAAGATAAGATAAAGGAGCTTGAAGAAAAACTTAAAAAGGCAATAGTTGAGGCAGAACTACAAAAAATAGTAAAAGAAGAGCCTTTTGGAAGGATTTTAGCAGAAAGATTAGCAGATTGTAAAGATATTGAGGAGTTAAAAGAAAAAATAAAAAAGGAGAAAGAGTTTATTAATAAGGTAATACAAGAGGCAAGCCTCCCCTCTGGTTTAGGAAAACAGAGGATAAGCAATAATCTTTCTATCAAAGATGATGATCGATTGAAAAGGGAAGTAGAAATAGCACGCAGGCTTATCGATTAATTACTAAAGAAAGAGGTTGTAGGGTGAGATTTTATATCCCACCATTAAAGAGGATCTTAAGTTTAGTTGGTCTGTATAAAATAATGGCTCTACGGATCTAACCAAAAAACATTTTTAGTTTTAATTAGTTTACGCTTAATTTTTTAAACCTAAAATAATTAGTCCGTTTTCTATTGCGGAGTAAGTAATTAAGGGGGGAAAATGATAAAGCAGGAACAATTATACTGGAGTAAAGAGGATGAAAATAGAAAGGAGAGATGGGCTCATCTCACTTTAAATGAAGAGGCAAAATTAAAGGTAAGAGATGATAATAAAAGAAGAAAGCTTGAGGTTTTACTTGATAATACTGCCCGCTGGTTGATTGAAAAAGGTGTTTGTAAACTTGAAGGAAACAGGATAATTGTTGAATCCACCACAACAACAGATATCGGAGCATTTACCACAATGGCATTTCCACTTGTAAGAAGGATATGGCCAGAATTAATAGCAAATGAGCTTGTAAGCGTTCAGCCAATAAGTCAACCTACAGCAAAGGTATTCTATCTTGATTTCATAAGGGGTTCTGCTGGTACACCTTCCTCTACATATCCATCAGGTCAGACTTTGCATGACCATTTTGATTCTGACTATGCTGATACAACTGAAGGGGGAGAGGTAAAGGAGGTAAATTTTAGGGTCTCATCAGTAGATGTAAGTGCTCATCAGAAAAAACTAAAGGCAAAATGGACTATAGAGGCGCAACAAGACCTTTTAGCTTATCATGGTCTTGATGCAGAAGCAGAGGTGATGAAGATCCTTGCATTAGAGATCACAAGGGAAATAGATTATGAGATTATTAATAACCTCCTTACTGCTGCCACCCAACCAGCTAACAGTGAAGGTGGAGAAGGAGCGGGAAATGTAAACTGGTCTTCTACTGCTCCATCCACCTCTCCTTGGAATGTCCTAAACCCAAAGGAATACCAAGAGACACTTTATGATGCAATACTGGATGCAAATAATCTGATATTCAAAAAGGTCTATAGAAACGCAACCTGGATTATTGCTAACCCTGATACATGTGCAATATTAGAAAAACTAAATGATTTCAAGCTTGATAAAAATTCTGCAGAAAACAGATTTAATATAGGTGTTCACCGTTTTGGGACAATCAAAAACAGATTTTTGGTTTACAAGCATCCTGATTTTATTGCTAATAAGATACTTGTTGGTTTTAATGGAAACTCATGGCTTGAAACAGGCTTTGTCTATGCCCCATATATCCCTCTTTATACTACTCCCCTTCTTATCGATGCTGATGATTTTACGCCAAGGAGAGGAATACTCAGCAGATATGCAACAAAGGTTATAAACGCTGGCTGTTATGCAACTGTAACAATTGTTTAATATCAAGATAGGGGGTAATTTATTCATTGCCCCCTAAAAAACGATAATTTAAATCATAAAAATAAAGAATCTTCTTCTTGTTTTCAGGCTGGCGAGGTAAGCCTGAATTTGAAAGGTAAGAAAATTGTTTTTAAAAAATATCTCTGGTGCTACTCAAATTATATACAAAAAAGGTTTTAAGCGAGTAGAAGTTCCTCCTGACGGAAGAGTTGATACTAAAGATATCCCAGATTCAATGATATCAGGTCTTATTACATCTGCTTTATTTGCATTTGAAAAAAGCTCTACACCTCTGGTGGTTTTTATTGCTGTATCAAAGGTTTGCGAAACGATCTATAAAATGCTGAAAAAAGCTGAATTAGCAAAAAAATTCTTTTTAGTCCCTCTATTTTTAAATGAATTAAATAAACCATCAGAGGCAGTGCTTAACAAGGTTGAAAGGCTTAGTCCAAAACTTATCATCACACTAAATGAAACCATGTTGCCTATGCGTATACTTATAAAAGGTATACGAAAAAGGCTCCCTAAAACAGAGTTCCTTGTAATTGAGCATGGAATCCTTGATTATAGTTCCCTTAAAAAAAAGCTTGATAAGAATGGATATAAAGCCTTTCAACCTTTACTCTCTGATTATATGGCATGTTTTGGTGATTATTCAAAAAAGATTATAGAAAGGCTTAATCCATCTAAAAAAGAGAGGATAAAGGTTACAGGATATCCTTTATTTGATGGGCTCTTAAAAAGGAAGGTATCCTTAAAAGAGAGCAAGAGGAATAAAACCATACTTTTTGTATCCTCCCCCAGGATATGGTTCAAAAAGGAAAGAGAAAAAGATATAAAAGCAACAAGAGATTTTATGGAGCTTATCCCCAAGGCATTTCCTAATTATAAGGTCTTATATAGGTTTAAAGATTTTCGTGATCAAAAGGATTTTCCTCACATAAAAACCATTCATGGTGAAATAGAAGATCTTCTATCAATCTCATCAGTTGTTGTGTCGATCTTTTCCACTGTTATTTTGCAGGCAGCGATAATGGGGATACCTGTTGCTAAACTTGATTACAACCGTATAGAGAAAAATCCTGACTTTTTATGGAATATCTATTCAAAAAAAGAGCTTATTCCAACTGTTAATCATATGTTACATGCAAAAGCAAAGGAACTTGAAAAACAGAAACTTATAGTAAACGATATTATAGATTTTGTTGATGCTCCAGCCTTGCCAAGGTTAGTAGAATTTATAGAGGATATTTTAAGATGAAAGGGATTTTCGCCATCATACCTGCAAGGGAGAAAAGCAAGGGAGTTCCCTTGAAAAATTTAAGAAAGCTTAAAGGTGATCCTCTTATTGTATGGTCTATTAAAGCAGCTTTAATTGCCAATGTTTTTGAAAAAATATTTGTATCAACTGAATCAAAAAGGATTGCTAATGTTGCATCAAGATTTAATGTTGAGATCTGTAATCGCCCAGAAGAACTATCTAAAGATGATACCCCAAGTGAAGATGTGGTTGCTCATGTTATAAGAACTAAAGGTTTAAAAGATGTAAAAGGAATTGCGCTCATCCAATGCACAACGCCTCTTGTATCTCCTTTAACTATAAGGAGCGCTATTTTAAGATTTATTAACTCAAAAGGGATATGTTCGGTTGTAACTGTTTGCAAGGATTACGGTTATATAGGTAAAAAAGATGGTCAATACTTCATCCCATTTAGAAAAAAGAGGGAAAGAAGGCAAAATATGGAGCCATATTTAAAAGAGACAGGAGCTCTTTATATCTCAAAACCAGAGGTTTGGCTTAAAGGTAATAGATTTGATAAGAAGATAAAATATATCTTGATGCCAAAACAAGATAGTTTTGAAATAGATGATTTTTGGGATCTTATCATTGTGGAGGCACTTCTAAATGCCAAAGATATTTATAATAGCAGAGATAGGAATAAATCATAATGGTAGCCTTATAAAAGCAAAAAAGCTAATCAAAGCAGCAAAAGAGGCAGGAGCAGATGCAGTAAAATTCCAAAAAAGAAATCCTGATCAATCTGTTCCAGATGATATGAAAAATATACCAAAGAATACTCCATGGGGTAAGATGAGTTATCTTGATTACAAAAAAAGGATAGAATTACCAGATAAGGATTACATTGAGATAGATAGATTTTGCCATGCTCTCTCTATCTCATGGTTTGCTTCAACCTGGGATGAACCATCCTTTGAATTTATCAACTCTTTTGATCCTCCATTTCATAAAATACCATCTGCTATGCTTATAAATATCCCTTTGATTAAAAGGATTGCAGAAGCAAAGAAGAAAACCTTTATTTCAACAGGGATGAGCAAAATGGAGGATATAAGAAGGGTTGTTCATATCTTTCGTAGCAAAAAAACAGATTTTGTTCTCATGCATACTACATCAAGCTATCCAACAAATGTTTATGAGATAAACCTGAAGATGATTTCAAGATTGGCTAAAGAATTTAATGTACCTGTTGGATATTCAGGTCATGAAAAAGGTTTTATCGCGACTATTGGAGCAGCAGCATTAGGAGCAGTTGCCATAGAGAGGCATCTCTGTTTAACAAAGGATAGCTGGGGGTCTGATATTTCATCTTCACTTACACCAGAAGAATTCAAAGAGATGGTAAAAGCTATTAGATATATTGAAAAGGCAAAAGGAACAGATAAAAAAAGGATATTCCCATTTGAGATCCCTGCGCTAATAAAATTAAGAGGAATAAAAGATGCAAAAAACTCAATCTGAGATCATCTTAAAAATAAGAAGAATGCTTGCAAACCCATCAGAAGAAGAGCTATCAGATAATCAGATAGTAGATGTTATAGAAGATATTATTAAGGTTTATTCAAGATATAGACCAATCATTGAGACAGGTATGATTTTGACAAAAAAGGATGTAGCCTTATATGACCTAAAGGATCAATCTGAAATTTCACCTGATATCATTATGGTTTTTTACATTATAAGGGAAGAGGGTTCTGGAGAAGTTGATGATATGCTATTTAATTTTAAAAGGTTAAATGGTTTATCATTGTGGGATAATCCTTCCCTTCTTACTCAATTTTACCAAAAGATAGACTCTTTGCAAAACAGATTTAAGAAGGATTGGTTATTTGAACCAAACAAAAAAATGCTTACGCTTATTCCTCCTCCTTCACGAGATAATCAAAAGATAGCAGTGATTTATGGCAGAGCTCATGATCTTTCAACCATTCCTGACGAGGATGAGGACCTCTTCATAAAAGGGGCTTTTGGCATGGCAGGTGGAATCCTTTTTGCCATTGGAAGAGATATAACTCAGGTTTCCTCTCATGGGCAGACCATCCATATAGGAAACGATCTCTCAACTTATTGTTTAAAACAATATGATCTTTTTTTAAAAGAGCTTAGAGCAAATCCTTTGGTAATGGTGGGGTAGATGTCTATTTTTTCAGAGCAGACGGTCTTTAAAATCAATAGGATAATAAAAAAGGGCTTTAATCTTTTAAGGAGATTAAATGGAAACCAGAAAGCATCCATCTTAAGATACATAGAGATCTCTCCTGGTATCCCTGAGATAGGCAAACCACCAGAAAAAGAGATGGTTTATGGTTTAAATGATCTAAAAGTGCTTGTTTTCCCGGTTATTGAACATGATATAAAGGTAGGAAGAGAAAGGATTAAAGAAGCTGAGCTTATCATGGAGTTTTACATTCCTATTCTTTTAGATGATATCATTTTGTATAAAGGTGAAAATTTCATGGTTTCTGAGATCATCTTTAAGGATGATGTTACAGGCCGATCAGTAATAAGAGTAAAAAAGGTGGCTTGATTATGTATCCAAGCTCAAACATCCTTAATATGAAGAGAAGCCTTTATCGTTTTCTTGCTGAAAGAATTGATATTGATATAAATTTTAGCATGAGAGTCAAAAGGCTAAAAGATGATCCATCTTTATGGATAGAGATAGCAAATATCCAAGTTGGAGAAGGTATAAGATCTAAATGCTTGATCACCTTTTTTGTCTGTTCCCTTATAGCTGATGACCCTTTTGGTAATAATTTAGAACATGCAAGGGATATGCTTATTGATACATTAAATGTTGATTCAATTCCTATTTTTGATTTTTCAATAGATCCTGAAAACCCTTCATCACTCGGGAAAGCTCTTTTTATTAGATATAAGAATTCCTATGATGAGAAAAATAGGGGAAACGATGAAGTCGCTGTGATAAAGGTAGAATACATCCTCTTTTGGGTTAGAGAAGGGATTATTGAAGGTCAAAAATGGGATGCTGATTATTTTGAGGTTATTGATCCACCTGTTAGAAGAAAGAGGATAATAGAGATACCTACTTTAGATGGAGGGAGTGTAATTCAGCAAGCTGGATACATTGAGGAAAAGAATATCAGGCTTTATTGGATCAGCAACGACAAACTTCAAGATTATATCCATTCATCTGAATCAGAAATGGAGAATGGATGGATAATTGATAAAGTATCAAGGAATGCTGTTGAACCATCTCTTGATATATATAATGTTACAATAAATATGCATAGAATAATAAAGGAATAAGGTTCTATGACAAAAATTGTTGATATAAGAGAAGATGACCTCTACTCCTCCCTTGTCTCTTGGGAGATAAATTCAGATGAGAAAAGTCTAAAGGACGAAATCAAACTTGATTTTGCTGGTATTAAGGATTATCAGCTCTCAGAAGAGGTGGAGTTCAAAGGGAAAAAGGGAATTGTTTCATCTAAAGCTGTTTTTACAGATAAAAAAGGGTATCTAACAAGGATTATTTTAAACCATAATCTTTCCTCTTTTATTTCAAAAGCTCCGACAAAGGCAATCCATTTCATGAGTATGACAAAAAGAGAGAAAGATAAATTCGATTTTGCTTTAAATTATGATTACTCAAATCTTGATTATATTCCAAGGATAAAAATATGCGATTCAGCAACACTTAAAGGAGGCTGGAGTTCTAATCAGATTATTGAACAACTATCAAGGGAAGCAGGTTTTAATATTTTTTGTAATTGTTACTCTTACTGGATAAGACAGGTGATTGCAGATGTTGGAAGAAGTTATCTTGAAACGATTTTATCCTTGGTCTCATTTTTCTCCCCTACTATTTATATCTCAAATGGCACAATATTTATTCTTGATAGGCCATTTATGAATGGCGGTGAGATGGTTATATCATCATTAAAAGGGATAAGCCAGGTTGAAGAAAAAGATGATATAAAAAATTCAAATCATATAAAGGTCATAGGAGGGTTAGGTAGATTTAGAAAGGAAAAATTCAAAGGTTATATTCAGCCAATGAAGATAGCAACCCTCAAATCTATAAATAGATCTGAATCAAGGATGAAATTTAAAGCAGTTTTAAATGGAGATAAGGAAGTATTAAACAATATAACAGGAAAAACTAATAAAAAAACAGCTGAGTTGATCTTCAAAACAGACATCCCTTCTAAATTTTCAGATGAGGAGATTATTGAAGAGAATTGGATGCTTGATATATTTGGAAATCCTCATTATCTCATTTCAAGGAAAATCACAAAGTTTAATAGTGCAGTTGATGAGATTACTCATGAACAGGAAGAATCGTATGAGTATGAGTTCACAGGGGAAGAATTCCTTGCATCACGGAAAAGGCGGATGGTTGCAACAATAAACAGTTACTCATGGCTTCTTGTGTATGGTCTTGGCGTTACATCAAGGTTTTTTAAATCTGATACTGATAGGATCGTTGAGGAATATTTTTATGGTGATGATGGACAGCTCTTACAAAAGATAAAACAGAGATATTCAGATGTGGTAGTCCAAAATATAAATGGTGTCAACTATTATATGGAGCTGAAACTCGCAGATAGGTTTTACAATGATTCAGGGGAGAATTGGTATGACTTATCAACTAAAAAGATGGTTGTTGAAGAAGAGATTACAACTTATAGGCAGATTACCAATAACCTATATGAAGAAACAGTAACAAGAAGATATTTAGGCAGTGCTTTAAGGAGAGAAGGGGATGGCCTTATTATAAACACATATACGAGGGAGATCTTTGGAAGGGTGCCAAGGGTTCCAAAACAATACCGAAGGATGCAAATTTACGCTGAGACAACTTCACAAAAAGGATCATCTGATACAGCTTCAATTGTTATTAGAAATCCTAACATCATCGATTGGGAAGATGCTGATATTATTTTAAGGAAGGTAAAACGTTCGGTTTTATCAGGCAGCTACACGATTAAAAGAAGCTATAGACTCCCCTTTATTGCATGGTTTGACCTTGGTTGGCCAATAAAGTTTTCTTCAGTAGATATCTATGGGGAACAATTACCTGATAAGGCTATCACAGGCAGGATAAATAGGGTTAATATAAAAAAGGATAAAGATGGTGCATCTACTATTGTTGAAGTAACTGCAGGGGAGGATTCATAATGGATGAGAAGGATATTTTTAAAGATGATTCATCGCCAATGATAGATCTAACCATAACTAATAAAATTGGTGCAAAAGCTGGCATTATTTGTTCTCAAGGCTTATCAGACAATTTTCCTGGGGATCTAATTCTGCTTGTACCTTTAGAAAAGGATTCCCATATCTTTGCGATTCTATCTGGGCATGAAGTGTAGAAGCTTATGTTTTTCAGTCCAATCATGTTAACGGATAAGGGAACCTTGTCCTTATTCATTAAATACAGTTTTCAAATGAAAAAGAATAGCTTAAAAATTGATTCTGTTATAAGAGAGCTTTTTGGTTGGTTTCAGATTACAGATGGCACACTTGTGGAAGGGAATTTAATGCCAACTGAAAGTGCGGTTATCTTTTATACCCAAAACCGTCCTCTTCCTCTTTTTTCTCGTCATAGTTCATACTTGCCTCCATATGAAGAAGAAAAAGATGAGATGTTGTTGATATCATTATGTGAACCTTTCTGCTCTATATGGTATGAAGGAGTGATAGAGGGAATTGATTATGAGGATGGTAAAAAAATAGGCAGATACAATGTAAGGATATTAAACCGATATATCCTAAAAAAGAATAACCCCTTTCCACTTGGAACAATTTTCAAAGATAAAGTATTCCCTATATGGAGCAAGGATCTTTGCTACTGCTCATTTCCTAATTCATATGATGGCTATGAAATAGGGGATAAAGTAAAGATCATCATAAGGGATTTTAATCCAACATGTTCAGAAAATATAGATCTAACTAAGAAGGCAAATATCATAGAAAAGCTTGGATAGATATTTATGGCAAGGATAAATAATCACAAAACAGGAAAGCTTTTATATATAGATTATGAAAGCAACAAAGCAGATTCATTATTAAAAGAAGAGGATAAGGTTATAACCAATGTGCCGATTAGATATATGGATTGTGATGCCGATCCTTTTGAAATAGATGATGAAGTGGTTGTAGAATTAAAAGAATGCAACAATGGTATACCAGAGATAATTGGTTTTGCTAAAGAACCAAAATCTTGTATAGGAGAGATTGTTGCCTGCTTTAAGATGAAAACCCTTATTAATGGTAACCAAACAAGCGGAGCTTCTAATTGTTCTGGCAGATGGTCAAATGATCCTGAACTCTCAAATTGTGATGAAGCCTATGGGGTTTATCAAGGCAAATGTGGTGAATGCCCATCATGTGGATATCCTGGACCTGATTGTTACTGGAGTGGGCTTTTCTATGGATGTGGTAATAGTTTATATACTGATTGTTTTTGCGAAGTATCACACCCTGATGAGGAAAGCTGGTACTATTCTGAAGAGATGCGTGTACAAAGGAAAAGATTAGGTCATTTTAAATGTCTTCATCCAATAGATCCTGTTCAGTGCATATCAAACGAACCATGTTGCTATTATATAGAGAGCTTTTCCTGTGGTATATGGCAGGAAAGAACCGATGCTTTTGCTTATTTGCATGTGATTGCTGATAATTTGAGGATCGAAAAAAATAGTCTCGATAAAATATTAAAGGTGGAGATACATAATAAGGATAAAGATGAGCTTGGGGAGCTTGCTTATTATGAACTCGATTTTATCTCTGCCTCGCTTGTTAATGGTTGGGATGGAAAAAGCTATTGGGAATATCTCTATGGCAAGGAAAAAGCGGCTATGCCAGGTGAAAGGGCTAAAAGATGGTCAAATGGTGATTTGCTTGAGGTGGTTATTACAACTCCTACATTTTACCGTAAACCAGTGGCAGAGAGTCTGAAATATGGTATAGATTATACAAATGAATACTATAGGTGTTCAGATAGTTGCTTTAATTTTTACGCAGGAAAACATTGTCCTTATTATATATTGGAAAATCTTTCATATTACTGTGCTATTGATGAAATACCAGAGGATCATTGGAGTTGCGTAAATATTTTTGGAGGTATCAGATGTGATGGAGATAACTGCGGTGAGAATAATTTAGATAGAAAATGCCCAGTAGGAACAAGTGGCCCATGGCAATGTCCTTAATTATTTAGTCCTGAAAAAACGGACTAATTAAACGGAGGAATGATGGAAAATATCATTATAAAACATGTAGAAAATGATGAGATAAGTATGGAAGCAAAATTTTTAGATGGGCACTTAAATAATTTGAAATTCTCTATTTCAGATGAAGATATCTTCCCGAGATTGAGCCTTGACAAAAAAGCCATGGCAGCAGTTACTGATGCTATTTTCAATGCTGTTAAACAAATTATGCAAAATATAAAACCTTCACGTATTCCTCTCCCTAAAGATATAGATCACGATAAGATTAAAGAGATTGAAAATCAATACCAATGTCCAAGGCATGGCAAAAGGATGCATATAGAGATCGGTTGCTGTGGGAATAATCCTAAGATGCGATGTGAAATCTGTGGTTATAGCATACCCCTTCCTTTTGATTTTCTTAAAAGATTAGATATTTCAGAAAGGGATGCTTAACTATATCTCCTGATCAATTCTTTATTATAAGAGCGAAGCTTTTTTTAATTTATAAAATAAATAAAAAGGAAGATATTAATGCTGAATCTAATCTTATATTCAATTGCTACAGAGGCTATTATTACTCTTTTTTCCAAAGCAATCTGGTTTGAACCTATCAATAGATGGGCAAAAAAAAGGGGAAGTAAAATTGGAAAAGATGGCAGGTTTATCAAAGGAAATATCATTGCTCGTTTTCTTCTATGTAAATATTGTCAATCTGTTTGGGCAGCATCTTTAATATATCTTGTTGTTAGATTTTTTCCCTATGGATGGATCCTTGTTAGCTTACTTGTCATTCACAGGATGAGCAATTTAGTGCATATCATATTTGATTGGTTAGAAACAAAAAGGGATAAAGAGAGAGTTCAGATGGGGAGATTGCTAAATGGAATCTGAAAGGCAAAACCAAAGGGATAATGATGAAACAAGAATAGAACTTTATTTAAAGGGTGATTACAGCGATCATATATTAACATATCAGGAAAACTATGTGATACAGGGAATGGAGAGGATTTCTCCTGTTATTGAATTGTGGTATGGGAAAAATCAAGATTTACCTTTTTGCCCTCAAATAATGATTTATGCAAATGCTGGTAATGAGCTTTTTCTTGGCAAAGAGATCGTTGAAAATGGCTGGCTTAAACTCTCCTTAGATGATGCTCCTTTTATCCCTCTTTCAATAGGAAATAGAATTGGGTTAGGTTATTTTTTTAGTAATACAAAAAAAGATCTACGTTTTAAGCTTGATATACCAGAAGGGGCTGATACAAAGGGATATTTTGTTATTGAGTTGATTATAAGCGCAAGGACCCCATTTATTTATGGAACAACTCTCTATGGAAAACGTATATTTTCTTATGCAACATTAAATAAGGCAATACATGAGCAAAAGCTAATTTATCGCGCTTTTGTTTTCGATAACTCAATGATAGACGAGCTTTTAACAGCAGGAGCATCCTTTTCAGAATAATAATAAGGAAATATTATGATAACTCAATTTGATATACAGGCAGATGAAAGAAAGGAAAGCATAACCATAAGTAATGAAGAGAAAATGATTCCTTTATCATCTCCATATACAATAAGAACAGAGGAGGTACCAGATCCTCTTGCTGGAGTAACTATCTCTGGAGTAAGTCCTGCTCTGAAGCAAGGTGAAACTAATGCAGAACTTTTTGTACAAGGGAGTTATACAGGAGTAACAGAGGCTCAATATCTTGTTGTAATAGAAAGTGATGGTGCTGTTGGCTCAGCCACTTTTTATTGGTCTGATGATAATGGCGAAACAATAAAAGGCTCTAATATTCTTACTGATACCTCCCCAATACCATTAAATAATGGAATAGCAATCTCTTTTGAAGAAGGAGAAGATCTTAATGCTGGTGATAGTTGGAAATTTATTGCATCAGGTTTTAGCTATGTTTCATCCTTACCTGCCGCACCTTATGAATTTTATGTTGATTATCTTACTGGCGATATTACCTTTTATCCAGATCAGGCAGGTTGGCAGATAAAAATAAATTATGAAGGAAAGGGTACACTTGTTGATGCAGATGATATAAATCAGATCACTTATGCTATAAATGCTTTAGAAGCTTTAAGAAGCCAAACCATTAACCTTGATATTCTAAGTGCTATTCTTCCTGATTCAGATGCACCTGATCGTTTAATCGAGATGGCTGACACCTTTTACTATGCTTATCTTCTTTTTAATCCAGATAAAAACGAATCAGTATTTTTTCAGCTTATTGCCCCTTCACGTATTGAAGAAGCTATATCCCTTAATATCATCTGGATAACAAAAGCTACAACTGGAAAATCCATTTTTTCTGCTTCAATAAAGGTTATAAGACAAGGAGAAATAATAGGAAATCAAACAGAGTCAAATTTTATATCAGAACCTACAGAGGCAAATCCAACTGCTAATTCTATTAATCTATCATCTATCACCATCTCAAGTCTAAATATTAAAGATGGCGATCTACTTTTTATAAAGTTAACCCGAAATGGTCAAGATGGCCAGGATACCATTACAGATGATATAAAGGTTTTGGCCATCTACCTTAAATTCTTACAATCCCCAAAGGATTAATATCAAAGGATAGGTGTAAGATATGGTTTTTCAATTGAAAGATATTGCAATTGCTATAGGAATCTTTTCAACACTTACTGCATTACTTTTAAAGATGAAAACAATGAAAGATCATTATGTATCAAAAGAGATGTGCAGCAAAACTCATAATAATACAGATAAATCAATAGCACGAATTGACCATAATATTTCAAAGATATGGGACAGGATCGATGATATATCAAGAGGAATAAGTCGAATAGAGGGTTATTTAAATGGCAAAAAATTATGAACAGATGAGGGGGTTATTGATGAAACGTCTTATTGTTGCGGTTATAATTTTTTGTTTTACTTCTATTGCGATTGCAGAAACATTATGGGACCTTGGAAGAGGTATATATAAGCCAAACAGACCAATTACCCATAATAGTGATTTGATTATTAAGAAACAAGAAGGCTCATCCCCATACCTTAAATTTGAAGATTCATCATCCAATACAGCAGAAATCTTTAAAGATGAGGGAGGGGCTTTAATAATAAAGAACAGCGGTAGCAATGCAAAAATTAAGCTTATACCTAATAACTTACAAACTGGCATCACATTTAGCTCAAACGGAATAAATATCCCATTAGATACCCTTTATATGATAGGTGGTTTACAAATAGGTACATCAGATCTTTATGAAGGTGAAAAGATCATCAAGGAGCTAAAGGCTGATTTTGGAGTTGTTTCTTCTTCTGATAATAGTTTATCTATTTTAGGGGATGCGCCGATCCATACCTTTGGTGAAAATGGGGTTATTACGATTTCAGTAGATTCTGCCACTACTAATCAAAAAGGTGTAATAAAACCTGATAGCAATGATTTTGAGATGGATGGTGAAATACTTAAACTAAAAGGTCATCCTCGTTTTATCCCTATCCCTTTGACTGATATCATAGAAGCTCCAGAGTATATCAATACAAAAGCAATTATAAAAAGTATGTGGGACTCTCAAACAAAGATAGGTCATCTTCGTGCAACATGGGATGGAGATGCAACACAAGAAAATGGTTTTATCTATATGGTACAACTTCCTGCTGATTTTAATAAGTGGGCTTCCCCTGGTATTGTTTGTTTTACTCGAATTTCTAATAACTCTTTATCGATTGCAATGACTATTTATGATACAGAGGGTGAAATTGATAGTTTAGTTAATAACCAATCGATCACTCCTTCAACTATAAATATATGGGAAAAGATGGAATTCTCCCTGTCTGACACAAATAATTACAACCCAGAGGGATGGATCAGGATCAAAGTGGATTTCAGAGAACTAAAAGATGGAGATTATGCTGATTTTTCAAAGATTTATCTAAAGTATATTTCAAAATTCTAATTTTTTAAATAATTCCTTTCATAATATTAGTAAGTTAGCACCTTGGTTTTTTATTTACCCTGCTATTGTCTTAAATGCAATGTCTCTCCATTTGTTTAAGCAAGATTTTATTTTAGGATACCTTGATAAAGGAGGAGATTATGATTGTTTTTTCAAAAGATTGGCAGGCTTTTGATTTTGAATCCCTTGAGATAGGGGATTCTATCGTAAGCCTTTCTCCATCTAAATTTCAACCTGAAGAAGGGAAAAAGGCATCTGATGCAATTATTACCTTTGAAGGAGGTCAGGTTCGTTATCGTTTTGATGGTGGAGATCCTTCACCAAGTTTAGATGGAGGACATTTAGGGGAATCAGGGCTTGTCCTTACCCTTAAAAATCCTTTTGATATAGCGCAATTCAAAGCAATAAGAGCAGGCAGTGAAAACGGAAGGATTCAGGTTACCTACAGGAGGTAAGATGATGAAAAAAATTGCTATTGTTCTGTTTCTATCTCTCTCTTTATTATTTACCAGTAATAGTAATTTAAATGCGCAAACTATCCATTCTTTTGGAAATATGGTTAAGAGTGTCTATGATGCCAATAATGATGGCGTTGTTGACGAGGCAGAAACATTATCAAGTTCTGACACATCAAGAGCAACCATTACAACCCAAAACATTTCTAAAACAGTTGGCTCTGACGGAGACTATTCTACAATCCAAGATGCTTTTAATGATCTACCAAACCTTATTGCTCATACAGTTACTTTTACAATTAAGAAAGGAACATACACAGATACGCTTGACACAACAAGCTTAAAAGCAATAACAACTACACCGAATGGTAGAATTATTGTTCAAGCAGAGAAATATTTAGATGAGATTGGAACTGCTACAGGGGCGGATGCTACTTATTTGGAAGATACAACAAAGAGCTGGACAATTAACGAATGGCAAGGATGTTGGGTATTTATTGTAGATGGCACTGGAACAGACAACGGTATGGTAGAAATAACATCCAATGATGCAACTAAACTCTATGTATCAAGTTGGCCTGGGACACAGCCTGATAATACAAGTAGGTTTATGATTAGTGGAGTGAAATATGATTATGGAAATATTTACACGGGATGGAAATTTAAATATTGGCAATCTAAAACAGTAATTAAGGGGATATTTTTTAATTCATCAAATAACAACAGTTATCCAATCGTAGCTCATTTAGTGATTCCAGAGTCTACGAGTCCAGATTTTCAAGTATTGCATTGTGGTTTTTGGAAAGGAAATAGGGCTTTTACTACAGTAGGTGTTAATGATAACTTTTCACCTTCATCAGTAGCTTTAAGAGTAGAGTATTGTGGTGCAGTAGGTCAATCATTAAGGAGTTATGAAATAAGAATGAATGGTGTAATAGCTCATATTGGATATAGTGCAGTATCAGATTCTGTATATGGTATTTATGTAACAGAAGGGTCGCACGTAAAGATGAAGGACTGTTTCGGTTCTAATAATACTCTTTACGGAGTTGAAGTAAATAATAGGTCCGCAGGCCAATATCAGGGGACAATTCCTTCAGGGAATTCTGCGAATAGTCACGCTGACAACAGTAGTTGGTTTGGCTTCGGATATTACTAAAAAGGAGTAAAAAATGTGGTGTTTATATAATAAAAAAACAGGCAAGGTGGTTACTGATTTTAAAAAAGGGCAACCGCCTTGGCATTTAATAGAGAAAAAAACAAAAGATATAGAAGGTATTGGTGGTATCCATTGGGATAATATTGATGTTTTTTATATTGATGACGAAAAAGCAAATGCAGATAAACTAAATTCTGCAAAAGAAAAAGGATTAGAGGTAAAAGATAACAAAATAACAATAGATGGAAAAACATTTAGTAAAGAATATGGCGATAAGAATTTTGTCTTAATGAGCAATTCAGATATCTCAAAGTTAGTTGAGACAACAGATGCAAAGGTGTTGCTTGTGCAAATCTTAATAAAGTTGCGAAATATAATGAGAACAATGTATTAAACAAGGGGTTGCAACCCCTTGTTACTAAAAGGATAATGATAAATGGGGAATTTAAGCAAAAATTTCTCCCTTTATGAATTCAGATGTCCTTGTTGTGGGGCTGTT
>JAFDIG010000155.1 GCA_019308145.1 Deltaproteobacteria bacterium
TCAAATTTAATAATGATATCACGGTTAGTATAACCTCTTGCTAATCTTATAGCACTCATAGTTGCTTCGGTTCCAGAATTGACTAACCTGACCTTTTCTACTGATGGTACTGCATCTACTATCATTTCAGCTAATTCAACCTCTGCTAAAGTTGGAGCCCCATAACTTGTCCCTTTATAAGAAGCTTCCTGAATTGCTGAAATAACATCAGGATCAGCATGACCTAATATTAAAGGTCCCCATGAACAAACATAATCAATATATCTATTTTTATCTACATCATAGATATATGCACCTTCCCCCCTTTCTATAAACCTGGGGATTTCATCAACCGCTTTATAAGCCCTTACAGGAGAATTAACGCCACCAGGGATAACCTTTTTAGCTCTATTTAAAAGAGCTTCTGATTTTTCCGTTCTCATCCTTAGCTCCTCAAATAAATTCATTTAATAAAATATACTATTTAAAAAGAACAGGAGGACTCTTTTTTAACTCTTTTTTTGAAAATATCAGCTTCCTTTTAGAAAGCCCTGTTGCTTTTGCGATTTTATCAGCTATCTCTTTACATTCCTCTTTAGTTTTTGCATGGATCATTGTATAGAGATTAAAGGGCCATTTGTTATTTGACTCTCTTAAATAACAGTGTGTTACCTCTTTAAAAGATGCCATTATATTTCCAATTTTGTCTACCTCTTTTTCATCAACTTCCCATACTACCATTGCATTCGCTTTAACCCCAGCTTTTATATGATTTAAGATAGCACCTACTCTCCTTATATAACCAAGCTCAAGATAAAAATTTAGCTTCTCCAATAGCTCTTTTTCAGAAATAGAAAGATTTTTTGCTATTTCTGAATATGGTGATATAGATAGGGGAAAATATTTCTGTATTTCTTTAAGGATCTTACGATCATCTTTTGAAAGGGGTATCATAAATCATTTTACCTTTAGGAAATCTTTTAATTTTCTTACCCAATGTTCTGCCATATCAGCAAGACACTCTGTTGGAAGAAACTGATCGGCATTGTTTGAATAAAGCACTCGTGAAGATGCAGGGAACTCTTCATCCTCTTTATAGAGTAAAGCAAAGATTCTTACCTTTGGAAATGGATGGAATATAAGGGCTAAATTTGCCCCTGCTATTGGATCTGTTATCTCTGCCATAAATTCATTCATTACCATCTCTTTATTTGTTATTATTTGAGGAACAAGATCACCGAGAGGCTTTTCTACATCCCTTATAAAAGCTGGTTTATAGAAACGTGCTCCTGGAAACTCTGAAAAATCTTTCCATGGTTCAAGCTTTAAAAAACCGCCAGGTGATAAAAGGTAGTTAAAGATTATAATTGTTTCTACCCAATCAGCTGGCTCATTATTAAGTTTTACACCCTCTTTATCAAAGAAATATTCTTTACCAAAAAAAGGAACAATGAGCTGCTTACCATTTGGTGTTAATTCTAAATCATGTTTTATAGCAAGGGTTTCTAAATGAAACTCTTTAAGTTTATCAAGATATGAGTTTATTACCTTTGTAAAACCAGATTCTTCCTTCATTGATATACCTTTCAATATTTATTTTTTTCTTAAAATTAATATTTAATTAGTCCTCAAAATGAAAAAGAAGTGTAGACTAATTCATTTTGAATGTTATATAATATATAGATTACCAAGAAATATTAAATATATCAACCCCAAAAAAGATCTGGAAAAGAATATAAAAATTCTATTTGAAAAAATTTTTATCAAATTATATAATGAATTATAAAAAAAATTAACTCAAGAACTTGGAGAATCTGTATGAATAATTTAAATGCAATTTTGATAAAACTTTTACAATATTGTCCTGAGATAGATGCTGCTGTTATATCGACAGAAAAAGGTGAATTAATAACTTTTGAACCAGGTGATTTTAAATCTCCTTCTAATGTAGGCTCTTTTGTCTCCTCTGTGATGGAGAAAGGGATAAATGGATTAAAAGATATTGGATATGGTGAGTTGGTTGAGGCAGTCTTAAGGGGTGATAATGGATATATCATTATATATCGAATTAAAAACAATCTTTTCCTCACTATTCTTGCAACAAAAGAAGGCGATTTTAAAAGGATGTTTAGAATTATAAGATTAGCTGCTTCAGGGATTGAAAAGATCAGCCATATAAATTATTAATGAAGCGTTCATTTTTTTCAGGCTGACAAAGAGAACCTAAGCATAATTAGCCTATTTTTTATATGGACTATTTAAAATAAGGTAAAATATCATTATATAAACCAATTTGGTACAATAAAAAGAAGGGAAATCATAAAAATCTTATTAGCTATAACCCTTCTTTCCTTAACTCTTCCATCAATTTTTTTTGCCTTTCATTAAGAGATGTGGGTGTTTTTACAATTATCTGTACATATTCATCCCCTCTGCCTTTTCCGTTTAAATGAGGGATCCCTTCATTACGAATCCTCATCTTAGTATGACTCTGAATTCCTGCTGGGACTTTAAGATGCTTAATGCCTTTTAAGGTGGGGACCTCAAGCGTTGTTCCAAGAGCAGCTTGAGAAAAGGTAATCTCTTTTGTAACATGAATATCATCCCCTTCCCTTCTAAATATAGGATGAGGTCTAATATTTATGCGAAAATAGAGATCACCTGGTTTGCCCCCATAAGGTGATGCTCTTCCTTTTCCAGCTAACCTCAGTTTTTTTCCTTCCTGGATACCTGCAGGGATCTTTAATGTTACCTCTTTTCTTTCACCTTTCTCATCAATATATGATATAATCTTTTGTGCACCTAATGCAGCGTCAAGGAAATCAATAGTTAACTCATATTCTATATCTTCCCCCTTTGGGGCATAATGATGTTCAAAAGGTTCTCCTGCTTGCCTAAAAAAGGTTGAACCACCTCTTGCTTGTCCTGTTCTAAATGTGTAAACCCTTCCTCTTTTGCCACCGAATATTTGGGATATAAAATCATCAGAGGAAAATCCAAACTCTCTAAAGATATTGTCAAAATCAAATCCCCTAAAAATATCTTCTTGTGTAAATCTTTGGTGAAATTCATCACTACCAAATGTATCATACTGTTTTCTTTTTTCTTTATCACTTAAGACGGCATAAGCCTCGTTTATTTCCTTAAACTTTTCCTCTGCCTCTTTATTTCCCTTGTTTTTATCAGGATGATATTTCATGGCCAATTTTCGATAGGCCTTTTTTATCTCATCTTCGGTTGCGTTTTTGCTGACTCCTAAAATTTCATAATAATCTTTTTTTCCCATAACTTTTACCGATAAGAGTCCTTTATCATGATATTTAATGTTTCTTCAGGATTATTTATTGCTTCTTCAGTTATAGTAAAAGAACTTTTACCTTTTTTGTCTCGGATTAATCTTAATCCCAACTCATAGGTTGATGCCCATTTAGCTAAAAATTCATTAATCTTTTCATCTTTTTCAAAGACTAAAGATAAAAGAGCATCTATAGCTGATTGCTCAAAGATTATTTCTATGCCAGTTCTTTTTAGAAACTCTTTTTCAAAAAGTTTAACTTTTTTATATAAATTAGAGATTTCATCAAAGAGTAAATGAGGATCAATTACCTCTTTAATAGCCTTTTTAACTACAAAATCAAAAGCCCTATTAGTTAGGATAATACCAAGTTTTCTCTCTATATCATCTTTTTTATGGATGAGTTCTTTTTTTATACGGATAAGTTCTTTTTCTCTTTCTTCATCAAACCTTGTTACCAATTCAGAGTTTTCTGGATCTTTAAGGAGTTCTTCCAGTGCCTTATCAGGATCTTTAACCACTTTTTCTGTAATAAGCACCTTCTTTATATTGGTTGAAGGCAATTTCTTTTCAAATTTCAAAGTAACCTTTTCTACAGCACTTACCAGCCCTCTTGCGCCTGTTGCTTCCTGAGCTGCTATTGAAGCTATTTTCTTAAGAGCTCCATCAGTGAACTGAATGTCTATACCATATGCAAAAAAATCCTTTCTTTTCCCTTTTATGATAGGGTTATTAGGATTTTTTAATATCATATAAAGATCCTCTTCTGTAAGATTTTCAAGAACAGCAATAATAGGTAACCTACCAACAAATTCTGATTCAAAGCCATATTGAATAAGATCCTCTGCTTTGACCATTTTAAGATAATTCAATTTGTTTTCTTCAGATGAGATAGTCGCACCAAATCCTACATTTTTTTCTTTTACCCTATTTTTTATAATATCTTCAAGCCCATTGAATGCACCACTTACTACGAAAAGGATATTACGAGTATTTATTGTTTTTTTTGTTCTTTTTCCTGTCCTTCTGTATTCTTCTATTGCTTCTATTTGAGATATAGGATCATGGGGCACCTTTAGATCCACTAAGGTTTCTTCCATTGGTTTTAATAATGCCCTCTGAACCCCAGATCTTGATACATCTGGACCTAATAGATTTCCAGAGGATGCGATCTTATCGATCTCATCAATATATATAATTCCAAATTGGGCAAGTTCAATATCTCCGCCTGCTTCATGAACAAGATCACGTATAAGGTCTTCAACATCTCCTCCAACATACCCAGTTTCAGAGAATTTTGTTGCATCGCCTTTTACAAAAGGAACTCCAATCTTTTGGGCAATAAGTTTTATCATATATGTTTTACCAACCCCAGTAGGACCGATAAGAATGATATTGTTTTTAATACCTCCTACTTCCTCATTTTTTCTCTTTTTTTCGGGATTAAGATATTCTTTAGCCCTATGGTAATGAGTGCAAATTTTAGTAGCAAGGACTTCTTTAGCTTTTTCTTGCTTAACAATATACATATCAAGATAGGCTTCTAACTCTTCTGGTTTGAGATCGAACTGGATCTTTCCTATCTTTTTTTTCTCTTCTTTTTTTTCCTCTTTTTCTTTGGACTCAAAAGATGGTTGAGGAAACGGGGATGAAACCATCAACTTTACTTTATCACCATACTTTTTTGAAAGATATTCATTAAGCTCCTTTTCCAGCTCTTTTTGAGTTGGATGTTTTGTTTCTGAATTTTTCATCTTCTCCCCTTTAGACTTTTTTAAGCTTTTCAAAAGTTAATTTAATAACCAGGGAAGCTTAAGTCAAGAATTACAGAAGTTCATTGATTATTTTTACCAGTTTTTGGGAACCTTGTTTGACATTAGGTTCCATTCCTACTGATAATCGTATAAAATTTCTTTTAGTCCCTTTATAAAAAGGAGGGTAAAATAGATCATAAGGAACAGTTCTTATTTTTTCCTTTAACAGTTTGTTATAGACATCCCTTGCATTAAGATCTGTCTCAGTGAAGTCAATAATAACATACATTCCAAATGTTTTTTCTGTTTTTATCTTTAATTTTTTAAGTTCATTATTTAAGGTTTCTTTTCTTAACTTGATCTTTTTAAATACAAAATCCAATTTATCTTTTTCTGCCAATCTTTTAACAATTTCATAACCAACAAGGATAGATATAAGAGATGGGCCAACATATTGGTTTGCTATAAAAGGACGGATATTTTTCATTTCGTTAG
>JAFDIG010000156.1 GCA_019308145.1 Deltaproteobacteria bacterium
ATATTATAACGAGAATCAGCCACAACAATCTTTTCATTTGCTATTTTTTTGATCAAATTAAGAACCTTTTTAGTTATCATGCCATAACCATAATCTGAGATCAGTAATGCATCACAACTATCTATTGCCCTGCCAAGGTTAAAGAGAATTTTGTCTTCTATATCCTTTGAAATAGGATCGTTAGGTTCTTTATCAATACGAATAACCTGTTGCTTTGAGGTATGGTCATCTCCTGCCATAATCCTCGTTTTAGTAACCGTAAACCGTCCTGAAACTTTAATAACTCCTTCTATATCAACACCGATACTTTTAAACTGGTTAAGTATTGTTCTGCCAATATTGTCGTTTCCTATTATTCCAATAAGTTTAACCTTAGCCCCTAAAGAAGCAAGATTCCTAACACTATTTCCTCCGCTGCCTGGCTGTATGTTTTCCCAATCATGACGAATAATTAGAACAGGTGCTTCTCTTGATAATCGTATAGGTTTGCCATAAATAGTGATATCAGCTACTATATCTCCTAAAACAGCAACTTTAGCTATCTCAAATCTATCTATAATCTCTTTAAATCTTTCAAAAGGGATATTCATAGGCCATAACTATAAATTAATCTATGAGCAGCATCTATAACCGCATGAGGTGAAATCCCTCTCATGCATTCATGAGTACCAGGACATTGTTTAAGGTTACACGGTGAACATTTGGTAGGATACCTTAAAACAATAGTATGGGAAAGATTTACTGATGTATACCTTGGATCAGATGGTCCCATCAGAACTATTAATGGACGCTCAAAAGCAACAGCAATGTGACGAGGCCCTGTATCATTGGTAACCACTAGGGAACTTCTCTTGATCACCGCTTTTAGTTCCTCAAGAGAAAGAATAGGATCAACAAATATGAAAGGCTCTCTTTTCATATTCTCTTTTATTCTGAAAGCTATATCCTCTTCATTTGGACCAGGAGCAATTACTACCTTTAAACCAAATTCAACTTCAATATGATCTGCTACTTTTGCAAAATAATCTGGAGGCCAACATTTAGATGAACCATAAGAAGCTCCTGGTATCATAAGAAGATATTTCTCTTTTCTTGATAACCCTTTTTCTTTAAAAAGTTTTTTCACCTTGTCTTCTGTATGCTTAAGAAGAGATAATTGATATTTAGTTGAAATATTCTCACAGCCTAAAAAACAACAAAGATGTAAATATCCTTCCACCGTAGGAAGAGGACCATCTCCATTAGAAGGATATGATAATGGATGGGTTAAAAGAAAACCTCTATGATTTAGATCAAAACCTACCCTTCTCTTTGCTTTAGCGAAATATGCCATAAAAGCTGCACCTATTGAATTTGGTAAAATAAGGGCAAGGTCCCATTTACGATGAGCTAATTTTTTAGAAAATTTTATTAGCCCAACCCAACCCTTATCCTTATCTTTTGGATCAAATTCAACTATCTCATTAAAAAGATCAAGCCCTTGTATTACTTCTTTAACACTCTTTTTAACAACAACTGTTATATGAGCATTAGGGAAACGACTCCTCACAGCTCTTAAAGCAGGGGTTGCCATAACTAAATCCCCAACCCAATTTGGACATCTTATTAAAATTGAATTTATATCTAAATTTCTCAATTCTCTTGTTCCCCTAAATACCAATCATCCTTTACCGCAGTAAACCTATTATATTTAATAGCATAATGATGACTACCAATCGCTAAAGCCTTTTTGGAAAGCTCCTCATCTATATAGAGAACTTCTTTTTTAAAGGAATCCCATTTTTCCCGTCCCATCTGCTCTATCTCTTTTACTCTCTTTTCGTAAATGAAAGACGCAGGGAAGCCTGCTCTCATATTTACATACCATGGAAAGATATGAGCAAGTTTATCAATTAAAAGATTGTGCTCTTCTCCGAAGTCAAGGCAAGATTCATCGGTAAAATTAGGTAAATTAAACATTTTTTTATAATCAATTAACCCTTCTCTTTCAGAGATTGTATATGCATAAGTTCCTTTATATGGGAAAAATATAGACCATCTAAATCTCCCAGGCTTAATCCGTGCAATAAGATCGATGGTGGCAAAAAGATCCTCTTTAGTCTCTTTTGGGATGCCAATCATTACAAAAGCAGAGGTATGAATTCCTTTTTTATCAGCTGATCTAAATGCCTCTTCTATCTTTTTGTTACTCATATATCTCCTTAAAACATTTCTTCTTATCCTTTCGCTTCCGCTTTCAAGTCCAAACTTTACTATAATACATCCTGCATCCTTTAAAAGAGAAGCAATTTTATCGTCAAATACCATTACATGACCATTAACTACAAAAGGAACCTTTACCTTGATTTTATACTCACTTAAAAATTTTTCAATATATTTTCTGTTATAAGTAAAAAGATCATCATCAAAAATAAATGTTTTTATATTCTTGTATCTTTCAAGAAGATAACCTATCTCTTTAAAAACCTGCTCATGAGGATGAAACCTTATATATTTAAGTTTATTTGCTGGAACTTTAAGATCATTTTTATATATCTCTACTATCCTATGGTTAAAACAATATGAACATTTAAAAGGGCACCCCCTTGAAACCATTAAACCAACCCAACCATTTTTAGCATCTATCATCCTTTGAAAGTCAAAAAGTTCATAATCTTTTAATGGGAGGCGAGTAAGATCAATAAACGGCCTGACAGGATTTTTTATAATATAACCATTTTCTTTTGTCCATATGTTAGGAATATCAGTAGCTTTTTTCCCTTTTTCAAGATAATGGACAAGATCTAACAAAGCATCTTCTCCCTCTCCAACACATGCATAATCAAAAAGACCATCTTTTAGAACACCTTCGGGATCCATTGTTGCATGAACTCCACCACAAACCACTGGAGATTTCCAATACTTTCTTATAGAGTCTGCGATCTCTTTTGCAAATTTATATTGATTAGTTACAACAGAAAAACCTATGAGATCAGGTTGATAAGAAAGAATCTCTCTCTTAATATAACTAAGATCAAGATCAAATCCAAGTTTCTCATTCAAGTTAATAAGTTTAGTTTTATGTCCTTCCTTTTTTAAAAGGGAGGAAATAATGGAGATGCCATAATTAAAACCGATTTGTGAATCAAGGTTTGGGTAAATAAAGAGGATTTTCATTTTTAAAAAAGAAAGGTTTCCCTTTAGCTTAAAATTGATTTTATGCTAACATAGGGAAGTGGGGTTGTCAATATTTGTAGGATTTTGCTAAACCTTTTCATCTTTAATTATATATGCTATCTTATATCATCTAAATATTAAATATTATTTTAAAAGCAAAAAATGAAAATATTAGCTTTTAATTCAAGTCCAAGGATGGAAAAAGGGGCAACAGATATTCTCTTAAATAGATTCCTTGAAGGTGCTAAATATGCTGGAGCCGAAGCTGAAAAGATATTTCTTAAGAATAAAAAAATAAATAACTGTATAGGATGTTTTTCATGCTGGTTAGATACGCCAGGAGTTTGTATATTCAAGGATGATATGACAGAGATTTTAGAAAAAATGAGAGAAGCTGAGCTCTGGGTCTTTGGAACTCCCATCTACCATGATACAATGACATCATATCTAAAAACTGCTATTGAAAGGACTCTTCCTTTTAAACATCCACTTTTTAAAAAATATAAAGATAGAACCATTCATCCATGGCGATATCCTGAAGATAAAGGCAAACATAAGATGGTTATTATATCTGTCTGCGCATTCCCAGAAAAGTCCCATTTTGATGCTTTATCTTATACATTTAAAAAGATATCAATCAATATGGAAGTGCCTATTGTTTGTGAGATATTTTTCCCTGCCTCTATGTTACTTTTAAGTAAAAAAGGTGCTCGTTATACAGATAAATTTCTTAAAGCAGTATACAGCGCTGGGGAAGAAATAGTAAAAAAAGGTAAAATAAGTGCTAAGACAAAGGAAATTCTAAACAAAGAAATAGAGATACCAAAGCGACACTTCCTTTTAATGGCAAATAGGTGGTGGAAAAAAAGAATAAAATTAGGATAAAATTATTTACCTTTTAATCTTTTATAAGTAAAGAAGAATATAGATAAAGCAGTAAGTATAAGAAAACTTAATGAGATCGGCCTTTGCAAAAAGATAATAAAAGAACCATCAGACATGATTAAACCCTGCCTTAAAGCTGTCTCGATCATAGGTCCAAGCACGAAAGCAATCAAAAGAGGTGCTAAAGGGTAATCAAATTTTCTCATTATATAACCAATTAAACCAAAAGAAAACATAGCGCCTACATCAAAAAGACTGTTGTTAACCGCAAAAGTTCCTACAAAACAGAGGATAAGAATTAAAGGATAAAGGATTCGAGAAGGAACCTTTAAGACTTTAGCAAAAAATCGTATCCCTATGCTACCTATAACAAGATTGCCAAGGTTACAAACCATTAAGCCAACAAAAAGAGCATAGATAATATCTGAATGTTCTTTAAAAAGAAGAGGTCCTGGTGCTAATCCTTGAATCATAAATGCACCTAAAAGAACAGCTGTAACAATATCACCAGGAATCCCAAGGCTTAAAAGAGGGATTAATGTTGCACCACAAACCGCACTGTTTCCAGACTCTGCTGCTGCTACTCCTTCTATTTCTCCTTTACCAAACTTTTCAGGATGTTTAGAAGCCTTTTGAGCCATTCCATAATTAAGAAATGCTGCTAAAGTAGAACCAATACCAGGTATTGCACCTAAAAATGTGCCAATCCCTGTTCCTCTAAAAATAGTTCTCAAACAACGTTTCATTTCAGAAGCTGTAACTCTATTATCATCAGGGTTAGCTGATTCTTTTACCCTTATATCTTTTATCTCATCTGATATCTTTTTCTCTAATTGGATTAATACCTCGGATATAGCAAAGAGTCCTATTAACATAGGAATAAGCCCTACTCCCTTGATCATATCAACGTAACCAAAACTAAATCTTGGGGTGCCAGCAATAGGATCCATCCCGATGGTTGAAAAAAGAATGCCAAAGGCGGCAGCAATCAAACCTTTTAAAAGGGATGCGCCTGATACAGTAGCAATTATTGTTAAAGCAAAAAGTACTAATGAAAAAACCTCAGGTGGGCCAAACCTCAAGGCTATGGCTGCTAAAGGAGGCGCAACAAGTATAAGAATAATATCGCTCATGCTATCAGCCATAACAGATGCATAAAGTGCCATTTTAAGAGCCTTCATTGCCTGACCTTTTTGTGCCATTGGATAGCCATCTAAGACAGTTGCTGAGGCTGCAGGTGTCCCAGGAGTGTTTATTAAGATAGCAGAAATAGAACCTCCATATATACCTCCTTTGTAAACGCCTAAAAGCATAGCAATAGCAGGGATTGGTTGCATTCCAAATGTAAGAGGCACCAAAAGTGCTGTAGCCATGGTTGCAGTCATTCCAGGAATAGCACCAATAATAATCCCTACAGTAATTCCAAGT
>JAFDIG010000157.1 GCA_019308145.1 Deltaproteobacteria bacterium
ATGAGGGATTTGGCTTCTAAATTGGGATATGATCCTGATCTTTGGGGTATAGCTGGGCTTTTACATGACCTTGATTTTGAAGAGACAAAAGACGATCCTCAAAGACATGGGTTAGTTACAGCAAAGATCCTTGAAGAGAAGAATGTATCTAAAGAGATTATCGATGCGATAAAGGCTCATAATGCGGAAGCCTTAGGGATTGAAAGGAAGAATCCTATAGATTTTGCTATAACTGCTGCTGAAACCATAACAGGGATGGTTGTTGCAACTACATTGGTTTATCCTGATAAAAAGATCAAAAGTGTTAAGCCTAAATCTATTTTAAAGAGGATGAAAGCAAAGGAGTTTGCAAGAAGGGTGAACAGGGATCATATAAAGCTTTGCGAAAAATTAGGGATCCCACTTGCTGAATTTGCTGAGCTATCTTTAAAGGCAATGTCAAAGATAGATAAGGAGCTTGGGTTATAATGAGTGAAACTATTAAGGAGACCAATTTTGATACCCTTAAGCTAAAAGCAAGAGGAAAGGTAAGGGATATCTACGAAATTGATGAATACCTTTTGATAGTTGCTACTGATAGGGTATCTGCCTTTGATGTTGTTATGGATGATCCTATCCCTGATAAGGGAAAGGTCTTAACTCAGATATCAAATTTCTGGTTTGATAAAATGAAGGATATTATTCCAAATCATCTTGTAACCTGTAATGTAGATGAATTCCCTAAAGAGTGTAAGCCTTATCGTGATATTCTTGAGAAAAGGTCTATGTTAGTTAAGAAGGCAGAACCTTTGCCTGTTGAATGCGTTGTAAGAGGATATATTTCTGGTTCAGCATGGAAGGAATATAAAGAGAATAAAATGATTTCTGGTATTAGACTTCCTGATGGGCTTGTTGAGTCACAGAAGCTTGAGCCGCCTATATTTACTCCTGCTACAAAAGCACCAAAGGGAGAGCATGATGAAAATATTAGCTTTGAAAAGATGAAAGAGATTGTTGGGGATGTTGCTGAAATAATAAGGGATATAAGTATAAAGATTTATGAAAGGGCTAAAGATATTGCGTTTGAAAAAGGGATTATAATTGCAGACACAAAATTTGAGTTTGGATATATTAATGGTAAACTTCATCTGATAGATGAACTTTTAACCCCTGATTCCTCAAGGTTTTGGCCAGTTGACTCCTATGCACCAGGTGGGACACAAAAAAGCTTTGACAAACAATTCTTACGCGATTATCTTCTTAGTCTAAATTGGAATTTCTCCCCACCTCCTCCAAAATTGCCTTTAGAAATTATAGAAAAAACATCAGAAAAATATAAAGAGGCTCTTTTTAGGCTTACTGGTATCACTCTTTAAAGATTTTATGGTTGAACAATCTCCTAAAAGATTATTTGACTCTATATCTGTCGTTTTAGTAAGACCAGAATACTCTGGTAACATTGGAGCAGCAGCAAGGGCTATGAAGAATATGGGATTTTGTGATCTCGTGCTTGTTAATCCCTATAAATTTAACAAGGATGAAGCTATTGTTATGGCATCAGGTGCAGATGATATCATAGAAAATGCAAGATTTTTTTCTGATTTAAAAGAAGCATTAGATCACTATGGTATGGTAGTTGGAACAAGTAGAAGGATTGGGAAAAAGAGAAAACACTTTTATCCCATTGATGAGGTTATTGAAAAGGTAGTGGAATTTTCAAATAAAAACAGGGTTGCAATAGTTTTTGGGCCTGAGAAAACAGGTCTTACCAATAGGGATCTTGACTTATGCCATCTTGTTACCTCTATCCCTACATCTAAAGAATTTGGTTCTTTAAATCTTGCTCAAGCAGTTTTGTTATTTCTTTATGAACTATTTAGATCATCTGAAGCAAAAAAACCTTTGGTTTTTAATAGAAAACTTGCTACCTCCTTTGAACTTGAAGGGATGTTTAGCCATATCGAGCAGATTTTAAAAGAGATCGGATTCCTTGAGCCAGATAATCCTGATCGGATGATGAGCGTTATCCGCTTTATATTAGGAAGGGCATCCCTTAATTCAAGAGAGGTAAGGATTATAAGGGGTATATGCCGACAAATTAACTGGTATATAAACAAAAACAAAGAGGGAAAAGATGTTTTATAAATTTTTATTAGTTATTATTTTTATCACTTTATTTTGGGGAGAAACAATGGGAGTTGAGATAAAATTAGAAAAACCTTCTTTAAAGGGAAAGTTATCTGTTGAAGAGGCAATAAAAGATAGGCAAACAATAAGGAGTTTTAAAGATAAAGCATTATCCATCTCTCAACTTTCTCAACTTGCTTGGGCTGCTTATGGAATTACTCATAAAGGTTTTTATAAAACTGTACCTTCTGCTGGTGCATTATATCCATCTGATATCTTTTTTATAATAGGGAAAGGTGGTGTAAAAGGTATTGAGCCAGGGGTATATCATTATATTCCAGAAGGTCATTTACTTAAACTTATTCTTTCAAGGGATAAAAGGGAGATAGTAGCAAGAGCAAGCCTTTCTCAGATGTGGATGATGGAAGCACCCATAATGATCTTGATAACTGTAGAGTATAGACGAGTAACAAGAAAGTATGGTGAAAGAGGGATAAGATATGCTCATATAGAAGCAGGTCATATCGGGCAGAATATCTTTTTACAGGCTGAATCACTCGGGCTATCTTGTGGTATTGTGGGTGCATTTTATGATGATAAGATAAAAGAGGTGTTAAATCTTCCTAAAAATTTTGAACCTCTAATTATCATGCCAGTTGGGTATAAGAAGTAGAAGACATAGAGATAAGTAAGAAACTGCGTTGATACCTCTAAATAGATTTATACTTGCTTGATTTTGAGGCTGATAATTTCATCTCTAATATTAGCTTTAGCGGGATTGTTACTTATTAGAAGTGGTAACTATTTCTATACCCATTTACGCATATAATCTTTCATCTCTTGACATTCTGATTTATTAAGTGATAAAAATTAAGACCTAAAAATATTCTGTAAATTTTTTTAATATATTTTCTAAAATCTACGAGGTGAGATGTGTATTTTCAGGATTTGATATTTGCTTTAGAGAATTTCTGGGCATCTAAAGGTTGTTTGATTCAGCAACCTTATGATATTGAAGTTGGTGCAGGCACATTTAATCCCGCAACATTCTTAAGGGTATTAGGACCTGAGCCATGGAATGTGGGATATGTTGAGCCTTCCAGGCGTCCAACTGATGGTCGCTATGGTGAAAACCCTAACAGGCTTCAGCATTATTATCAGTATCAAGTGATAATGAAACCTTCTCCCATTGAGATCCAAGATATTTATCTTGACTCTTTAAAGAGCTTTGGTGTTAACCCTTTGGAGCATGATATAAGATTTGTTGAGGATGATTGGGAATCTCCTACTTTAGGTGCATGGGGTTTAGGTTGGGAAGTATGGCTTGATGGAATGGAGATTACACAGTTTACCTATTTTCAGCAAGTAGGCGGAATTGACCTTGATCCTATTTCAGTTGAGCTCACTTATGGAATAGAACGTATTGCCATGTATCTTCAAGGTGTTGATAATGTATTTGATCTAAAATGGACAAAGGATATCACTTATGGCGATATTCATCATAAAGGAGAGGTTGAATTTTCTATATTCAACTTTGATAAAGCAGATATAAAAAAACTTTTTACACTTTTTGAACTTTATGAAGAAGAGTCGCTACGGCTTATAGATAATGAAGGACTTGTTATGCCTGCATACGACTTTTGTCTTAAATGTTCCCATATTTTTAATCTCTTAGATGCGAGAGGTGCAATAAGCGTAACTGAAAGAACTCATTATATTGCTAGGGTAAGAAATCTGGCAAGAAAGGTAGCTTTAGGCTATATAAAACAGCGAGAAGAGATGGGATTTCCCCTCCTTAATAAAAAATAGAAAGGGAAAAGATGAGTGAAGAATTTTTTTTAGAAATAGGGACAGAAGAAATTCCTGCTAGATTTCTTCCTGATGCAATGAAAAATCTTGAAGAATTATTAAAAAAGGAATTTGAAAAAAATCGTCTCTCTTACGGAATAATAAGAACTTTTAGCACTCCGAGGAGGATATGTGCACTTGTAGAAGAGCTTTCTTCCTATCAAGATGATCTTATAGTTGAAAAGATGGGGCCAGCAAAAAAAGTGGCTTTTGATATAAATGGTAATCCTTTAAAACCAGCCTTAGGCTTTGCAAAATCTCAAGGGTTAAAAGTAGATGATCTAATTGTTAAAGAGACACCAAAGGGTGAATACGTCTTTGCTATCAAGAAGATTAAGGGAAAAGAGGCTTCAGAAGTGCTTAAAACTATACTGCCTGATATAATTCTTAAGATTCCTTTTCCTAAAACCATGAGATGGAATAGTTTATCTATTCGTTTTGTTCGTCCTATTCACTGGATTGTTGCCATATTGTCAGGTAAGGTTATCCCTTTTTCCTTGGAAAATATCAAAAGCGGAAATAAAACCTTTGGTCATCGTTTCATGAAACCAAATTCTTTTGAAATCAACTCCTTCTCTGATTATATTATGAAAACAGAAGAGGCTTTCGTTATTGTTGATCCTGATAAAAGGAAAAAGATGATCGAAAATGATATAAAAAAGGAAGCAAAAAAGGTTAATGGGATGCCACTTATGGTAGAAGGTTTGCTTGAGGAAGTAATCTTTCTTACTGAATATCCAAATCTGATTCTTGGTTCTTTTGATAAAGAGTTTCTTATGCTTCCATCAGAGGTTTTAACAAATGCTATGGTAGAGCACCAAAGATATTTTCCTATTATAGATAATGAAGGTAGCATTATGCCATATTTTATAGCAGTAAACAATATCTTGCCTAAAGAGAAGGATCTAATAAAAAATGGACATGAACGGGTTTTAAGAGCAAGGCTTTCTGATGCCAGGTTCTATTTTGATGAAGATCTGATGGTTAAAATGGATAAATGGGTAGAGGAATTAAAAAAGGTTGTTTTTCAAACCAAACTTGGGACATCTTATGAAAAGATGACAAGGTTTAAAGCACTTGCTCTTTTTATTTCAGAACTTTTAGATATTAATAAGCAAGAAAAAATAGATAGGGCAGCTACTCTTTGTAAGGCAGATCTGGTATCCGGAATGGTTGGGGAGTTTCCAAAACTTCAAGGTGTAATGGGAAGGATATATGCTATTAAAGCAGGAGAAGATATAGAAGTTGCTGATGCAATATATGAGCATTATCTTCCTCGTTTTTCTGGTGATAAACTCCCAACAGGGCCTATTGGTGATATCATAAGTATCGCTGATAGAATGGATACCATTATCGGATGTTTTGGCATAGGGATTATTCCTACAGGAACTCAAGATCCTTATGGGTTAAGACGTCATACATTAGCCATCATCAATATCATTATAAGGAAAGGTTATAGAATTTCTCTATCTAAAATTATTGATAAGTCATTGGA